>NZ_JBKFBI010000064.1:0-30434 GCF_053346095.1 Methylobacterium sp. A52T
CGGCTTCTGCGGAGGCAGCAGCGGGGCGATCTGCTCCCACTGCGCGTCAGTCAGTTCAAAGCGTCGCATCAAGCCCACATGGGCCTGACCTCCCAGCCTGTGAACCCCTTTGCAGAGACGCCCTAGCCGTCGTGCGTCACTTGTCAGACAAATCCGGGTGCGTTAGCGTTCGGGCCGGGACGAGGGCCGGGCCGCCCCGCTGTCGAACCGGCGCCTGCCATCACTGGGGGGTGGAGGATGGTGCGCCCGGATCGCCGTGCCGGGCGGTTCCGGCCCTCGTCGCCGCGGTGCTCCGCCCGCGTCCGCGCGGCGGCCCTTGCCGGCCCGCGCCGGAACGGTGACGATCGCCGCGAGTGACAGGGATCTGCCCGTGTGGACACCGAGCCCGCGCTACCCGGACCCGGCCGTCGAGATCCTCGACGCCGCCTTCGCCCGCTACCGGGTGTTCAACGCGGCGGTCGAGCGCCTCGCGACCGGCTTCCGCTGGTGCGAGGGGCCGGTCTGGTTCGGCGACGGACGCTACCTGCTCTGGAGCGACATCCCCAACGACCGCATCTTGCGCTGGGACGAGGAGAGCGGGGCGGTCGGCCTCTACCGGCGGCCGTCGGGCTTCGCCAACGGCAACACCCGCGACCGGCAGGGGCGGCTCGTCACCTGCGAGCACGGGGGCCGTCGGGTCACCCGGACCGAGCATGACGGCGCGATCACCGTCCTGGCGGACGCGTTCGAGGGCCGCCGGCTCAACTCGCCCAACGACGTGGTGACCGCGGCCGACGGCGCGGTCTGGTTCACCGACCCACCCTTCGGGATCGGCGGGTTCTACGAAGGCGTGCGCGCCGAGCCCGAACTGCCGCAGAACGTCTACCGGCTCGACCCGGTCACCGGTGCGCTGGAGGCCGTGGCCACCGACCTCGCCGGCCCCAACGGCCTGTGCTTCTCCCCCGACGGCCGCGTGCTCTACCTCGTGGAATCGCGCGGGCAGCCGACCCGGCGGATCGTCGCCTACGACGTGGTCGCCGGCCGCACGCTCCGCGACCGGCGGGTCCTGATCGATGCCGGGCCGGGCACGCCGGACGGGCTGCGCTGCGACGTCGACGGCAATCTCTGGTGCGGGTGGGGCATGGGCGACGACGCCCTGGACGGCGTCATGGTGTTCAACCCCGACGGCCGGCCGATCGGCCGCATCCGGCTGCCGGAGCGCTGCGCCAACCTCTGCTTCGGCGGCCGGCACCGCAACCGCCTGTTCATGGCGGCGAGCCAGTCGCTCTACGCCGTCCACGTCGACGTCCAGGGCTGCGCCGGCGGGTGAGGCCCGGATGCCCAGCCCTGCGTGCGCCGCCGGCGTCGTCGCCGGCACCATGCTTGACCGGAGCGGCGCGCCGACCCACTTCCCGTCCGCCGGGGGCATAGCGGGACACCAGCCGATGATCGAACTCCATTACTGGCCGACGCCGAACGGCCATAAGATCACGATGTTTCTCGAAGAAGCGGGCGTTCCTTACCGCATTCATCCCGTCAATATTGGTAAGGGTGAGCAGTTCAACCCGGATTTCCTCAAGATCGCGCCCAACAATAGGATGCCGGCGATCGTCGACGACGAGCCGGCGGGCGGCGGCGCGCCGGTCACGCTGTTCGAGTCGGGGGCGATCCTGCTCTACCTCGCCGAGAAGACCGGGCGCTTCATCCCGGGTGACCCGCGCGGCCGGGCCGAGGTGCTGCAATGGCTGTTCTGGCAGATGGGCGGCCTCGGCCCGATGCTCGGCCAGAACCACCACTTCTCGCAGTACGCGCCCGAGAAGATCGACTACGCGATCAAGCGCTACGTCAACGAGACCAACCGGCTCTACGGCGTCCTCGACCGGCGGCTGGCCGACCGCGCCTACGTCGCCGGGCCGGACTACTCCATCGCCGACATGGCCTGCTATCCCTGGATCGTGCCGTGGGAGAAGCAGGGGCAGAACCTCGACGAGCACCCGAACCTCAAGCGCTGGTTCACGGCGATCGCCGAGCGGCCCGCCACCAAGGCGGCCTATGCCCGCGCCCCGGAGGTCAATCCCGATTTCGGCAAGACCATGAGCGAGGATGCCAAGAAGGTGATGTTCGGCCAGACCGCCGCCAGCACCAAGCGCTGACCGGATCGTGGTCGAGATCCCGCCCGCCCTGCCGCTGCAGGTGATCCACCGCGGCTGGAACACCTTCGGCATCGCCACGCTGACGCTGCAGGACGGCAGCACCGTGCGGCGGGCGCTGGAGGACCACGGGCAGGCGGCCTGCGTGCTGCCCTACGATCCCGAGCGGCGCGTGGCGCTGCTCGTCCGTCAGGCGCGGGTCGGGCCCGCCTTCTGGGGTGAGTCGGCCGAGTTCGACGAAGCCCCGGCGGGCGGCCTCGACGGGGGCGCCCCCGAGGCGACGGCGATCCGGGAGGCGATGGAGGAGGCGGGCGTCCGGCTGACCCGGCTGGAGCCGGTCGCCCACGCCTACAGCATGCCGAGCGTGTCCTCGGAGCGCCTCTGGCTCTACCTGGCGCCCTACGCCGCGGCCGACCGGGTCGGCCCCGGCGGGGGCCTGCACGCGGAGGGCGAGCAGGTGGTGGCCGTGGAGATGCCGCTGGCCGCGCTGGCGGAACAGGCCCGGGCCGGCCGCCTGCCCGATCTCAAGACCCTGGTTCTCGTCCAGGCCCTGATGCTCCGAAGCCCCGAACTGTTCGCCGCATGACCCTCTCGCCCACCGCACCCGCGCCGGATGTCCTCGCGGCGATGCTCGCCTTCGCCGAGGAGGCGGCCCCGCTGGCCCTCGCCATGCGGGCGGGAGGCCTCGCGATGAGCAACAAGGGTCCGGATCTCGGCCAGGCGCTGACCGAGGCCGACCTCGCCGTCAGCCGGTTGATGCACGCGCGGTTCGGCCCCGACCTGATCGAGGAGGAGACCGCCGAGGATCTCGGACAGGCGGCGGCCCGGGCGCTGCTCGCCCGCGACGCCTGGACCTTCGTGGGCGACCCGATCGACGGGACCCGGCCCTTCGCGGGCGGCCTGTCGGGCTGGGGCGTGATGGTGGCGGCCTGCCGCGGTGGCTGGCCCCGGGCCTGCGTCATGAGCCTGCCGGCCTGGAACGAGGACCGCTCCGCACCGGCCGGGGGCGTACCGGCGGAAGCCACGGAGGGTCTCCTGCTGGCGGCGAGCGAGGGCCGCGCCTACTGGGCTCCGACCCGCGGCGGCCGCACGACGACGGCGCTGCGCCCGCTCGAGCGCCCGGAGCGCCGGACCGGCCATGTCGGCTGGCTGTCGGTCACGGCGCAGCGCTACACCCTGGATTACGGCCGCGGCTGGTTCCCCTGGAGCGAGGGCGGGGCGATCTCGGACGCCGCGCTCCTGGCCACCGGGCGCCTCGACGCGACCCTGAGCAACAACCGATTGTGGGACCTGGGCCCGATCCTCCCGCTGTTCGAGGCGCTGGGCTTCCGCCTGTTCCACTGGCCCGATCTCGGGGATCCGCCGGCGGACTTCGTGGACCTGTTCGACGCCGAGCTGTCGGCCCACGACGACCTCTGGCTGGTGTGCCGGGATCGCGCGCAGGCCGCCGATCTGGCGACGGCCATCCGCCCCGCCTAGGACAGGGCCCTGCCGGGCCGCGTCCGGGTCGCGTCCGGGCCGGGATGGCCGTCGATCGGGCGGTCCCGGATCGCGGGCGAATCCGGGGCCGCCCTCAGAGCGCCGCGATCAGCGTCCGGATCCGCGCCTGCGATGCCCTGAGCCCGTCCTCGGCCTGGGTCCGGGCGGCATCGAGCTTCGCCAGCTCGTCCTCCTGGGCACCCATGCGGCTGAGATAGCGGCGCGCCAGCTCGCTGTCCTTCGGAACGGCGCCGAGATTGCTGCGGATGCGCTCCTGCTCCGCCTGCACCTTCGCCGCGCGCTCGCCGATCTCCTCGACGGTCCGGGTCGCCGCGGCGACCTCGGCGCGGGCCTGGGAGAGGGTCTTGAGCTTGCCGCCCAGCTCCGGGTCGGTCGCCAGGGAGGCCCACCGGACGAGCAGCGCCTCGTCGGCGTCGACGAGGTCGTAGGCGTCGATCCGGACGCGCTTGAGCACGGCCCGGGTCTCGGCCGTCCCGCCGGCGGGAACCGCGACCTTGAGGCGATAGGCCGTGGGGGTCTCGCTGTCGCGAGCGGACGCGGTGAGGGTCCAGCCATCCCGTCGGGGATGCTCGATGATCACGGAGCGGGCGGCGTCCGGCGCACCCTTGATCGTGTAGGTCGTGACCTCCCGGGCGATCACCGTCGCGCGCGCCACGCCGTCGACCACCGTGATCTTGGTCAGGGCGTCGCTCGGCGCGGTCTCCGCCTGGACAGCGACCTTGCGGTCGAGGGCGAAGCTGGCGAGCCGCTGCTCGCCGACGGGCGTCGCGGGCAGGCGGGCGTCCCCCAGGTAGCCGGCCTTGCGGTCGTAGAGGGTGATGAGGCCCGCCGGCAGGGTCGCGCCGGCGCTGTTGCGGATCCGGAGGGCCGCGATCGGGTGAACCCCCTGGCCTGGCTTCCAGAGGGCGACCCGCTCGGCCTCGATCTCGGTATCGAGGAACGGCACCGACAGCGTGCCGCCGGCGCGCAGATCGACCGGATGCGGCAGCGTGAAGTTCGCCGCGACATCCCCCTCGCTGGCGGCGGCGCCCGCGGTGGCGGCCGCGGCGTCGTAGCTCGGTTCCGCGGCCTCCATGCGGCTGTCGCGGATGTCCATCCGCGCCATCGGGGCCGGAAGGGGCGCGGCGGCGGGGGCCGGGGCGCGCAGGCGCGCGACCGACTTCGACGCGACCGTGCCCGGGTCGAGGTCCGGCATGCCGACATCCTCGACCATTACCGGCGCCTCCGGTCTCTTGCGCCAGTAGCGCTTGTGCAGGCGCTGGAGCAGCGCCACCGGCGACCCGGACGAGAGGGTGACGTCGACGCCCGTCCAGTCGGCGCCGAGGGCGTTCTCGATGATGGCCCAGGCCTGCAGGTTCGCGCGGCCGCCGCCGCCATCGACGATGCGGTAGCTCGTCTTCCAGACGGGCGCGGCGACGACGTAGGTCAACCGGACCTCGCGCTGGCCCTGCCCGGAGACGGCGATCTCGACCCGGTGGGCGTCGCCGACCTTGGTCTTCCCGGCCGCCGCGATCGCCTCGGCGATCTTGGCCGCCATGGCCGGGTCGAGGATCGTCACGGAGGCGCCGTCCTCGATCGGCACGGATTCGAGCGTGCCGGTCGCGGTCAGGACGGTCAGGATCGAGACGTCGCCGGTCTCAGTCCCGGCATTCCGCTCGGAGACGCCGAGCACCCGACCTTCGAGCGTGCGCCCGCCGCTCTGGACCCGGATCGGGACGCCCTGCAGCTTGCCCACGAGGCGGGTCGGCGCGGACAGGTCGTCCGCGGTGAACGGCATCGTCCGCAGGGTCTCGTCGGCCTGATCCACCCCGTCCAGGCGCAGGGCGCCGACGGTTCCGACGGGATCGCGCACGACGAGGCTCTTGAGAATGTCGTCGACCTGCTCGGGCCGGACGCTGAGCCCGATCGTCCCGTCGCCGTCGACGGCATGGACCAGGGTCACTTCGGCCAGGCCACCGCTCGACAAGGTCACCGCGCGGATGCCGTCGGGCGCTGCCATCAGGGGCGATGCGGCTGCAATCATGGACACGAGGACTCCGGCTAAGGTCAGATGCGATCGGATCAATTCGTCTGGCTCCAGTCAGGGCGCGCCCGCCGCACGCGGTCCCACCCTGGCCGACCGCGCGCCGTCCGGCAAAGGCTTCGTGACGCGCGCGGGCGTGACCCGATCGCCGGGGGCCCTCCCGTGCTGTCCGCGCCGGGGCGCGGCGCCGATGCGGCGGGACGGGAACGGCGGCGCGATGGGGGAAGGCTGCGGTCCGCGGATGCACCCTACCGTGTCCGGCCGAATGTCCTGCCGTTCCAGACGGCGATCGCGCCGCACGGATCCTGCCCGGATCGTCCGCACTTCGCCCCGGTCATATCGACGATGACCGCCGGGCGGCCTCCCACCGTGCGGAATCGGAGGTCGTGGGCGACGGCGTCGAAGGCGTCCACGAACCCGTCCGTCGTCGAGGCGAAGACCTGCATCTCGCAGCCCGCGGTGCCGCACGCGGCGGACTCGTCATCGCCGCATTGGACGGCCGCGAAATCCAGGATGAAGTCCGGTACAGCGTCGCCGTTCACGTCCTGGCGGGTGATGAAACCCGGCTTGAGCGTGGCCGGCTCGGACCCGCAGGACGCCTCGGCCCGCGCGGCCGCCGCCGCGACCGGCTGCGGGAGATCGTCCGCCGCGGCGGTGAGCGGGACGGCGGGCGGGAGGGCGAGAACCAGGGCGGCGATGGCGCGACGCATGCGGCCAGGATCCTCAGGCCCGTCCACCCTGTCCAGCGCACTAGCTCATCGCGGCGCCGACGGTCGCTACGCACCGGGCCTTCCTCCGACCCGGGCGCGCGTCGAGTTCGCGCCGTCCGGACGGACGGTGACCGCGACGCTGGTGGCACGGTCGACAGGGCGCCGTCACCGGCGAGGGTGCCGGAGCCATCTCGGACATCCGTGCCCCCGGCGAGGGTGGAGGACCGGTCCCGTGCCCTCCCGAGCCGGCCGGAGCGTCGACCCGGGGAGCGACCGTCTGCCCGCGGCGCTGGAGAGCCAGACAACCTCTACTCTGCGCAGGCGAAGCGCGTTCCGTCCCACAGGAAGGTCGTGCGGCCGGGGCCCCTCCGGACCGAGCCGCAATTCCACCCCTCGTCGTTTGCCGAAACCGTCGGCCGGCCATTCAGAGCGCGAAATTGGAGGTCGTGCGCGTAGACGTCCAGCACTACGACGAACTCGTTCTTCGAGGATGCGAGGACGATCTTCGGGCATCCCATGAGGCCGCACTGGGAGACTTCTTCGTCGCCGCATCGGATGCCGCCGAAATTGAGGATGAAGTCCGGCACCCCGTCACCGTTCACGTCCTGCCGGTCGATGACGAACGGATCGAGCGTCGCCGGCGCGGATCCGCAGGCAGCCTCGACCTCGGCGATGGCCGCGGCCACCGGCGGCGGGAGATCGTTCGCCGCTGCGGCAAGCGGCACGGCGAAGAGCAGGGCGGCGACGGCGGGGCGCATGGCGTCAGGATTCGGGCGCCCGTCCGCCCTGTCGAGCGCACTAGCTCATCGCGGCACCGACGGTCGATGCGGCGCGCACTTCCTCCCGCGGGGGCCGCGTCGTGAGGGCCCGTGTCCGAGAGGCGCGACGGACAGGGCGGCGCACCTGAGTGCCGGTGCGCCGCCCCTCGACCGTCCGGCCGATCAGTTCAGCGTCGCGTTGACCGGCCGGCGCTCGGCCCCGACCGTCACGTCGCCGATCATCAGGCCCATCGGCCCGAGGCGGACCGGCACCGTCTCGCCGTCGTGGACCTTGCCGGAGAGCACCAGCTCGGCCAGCGGGTCCTGGACGTTCTTCTGGATCACCCGCTTCAGCGGCCGCGCCCCGTAGGCCGGGTCGTAGCCCTTGTCGGCGAGCCAGTTCTTGGCCTCCTCGTCGACCTCCAGGCTGATCTTGCGATCGTCCAGGAGCTTCTGCAGGCGCCCGAGCTGGATCTCGACGATCGCCCCCATCTCCGACCGCGCGAGGCGGTGGAACAGGATGATCTCGTCGACCCGGTTCAGGAATTCCGGCCGGAAGTGCCCCCGCACCACGCCCATCACCTCCTCGCGGACCGCGTCGGTGTCCTGGCCCGCGGGCTGGTTCACCAAGTACTCGGCCCCGAGGTTCGAGGTCATGATCAGCAGCGTGTTGCGGAAGTCGACCGTCCGGCCCTGGCCGTCGGTGAGCCGCCCGTCGTCGAGAACCTGCAGCAGGACGTTGAACACGTCCGGGTGCGCCTTCTCGACCTCGTCGAACAGCACGACCTGGTAGGGCCGGCGCCGCACGGCCTCGGTGAGGGCGCCGCCCTCCTCGTAGCCGACGTAGCCCGGAGGCGCGCCGATCAGCCGGGCGACCGCGTGCTTCTCCATGTACTCGGACATGTCGATGCGCACGAGCGCCGTGTCGTCGTCGAACAGGAAGCCGGCCAGAGCCTTGGTCAGCTCGGTCTTGCCGACGCCCGTCGGCCCCAGGAACATGAACGAGCCGATCGGCCGGTTCGGGTCCTGCAGCCCGGCGCGGGCGCGCCGGACCGCGGTCGAGACCGCCTCCACCGCCTCGCGCTGGCCGACGACGCGCTTGGACAGCGCCTCCTCCATGGCCAGCAGCTTCTCGCGCTCGCCCTCCAGCATCTTGTCCACCGGCACGCCGGTCCAGCGGGAGACGACCCCGGCGACGTGGGCGGGCGTGACCGCCTCCTCCATCATCGCGTCGCGGCCGTTCTCCGCCTTCGCCTCGATCTCGGCGAGCTGCTTCTCCAGGCCCGGGATGACCCCGTAGGCGAGCTCGCCCGCGCGCTGGTACTGGCCCTGGCGCTGCGCCGCGGCGAGGTCGTTGCGGGCCTCGTCGAGCTTCTTCTTGAGGCCGGCGGCCGTGCCGAGCTTGTCCTTCTCGGCCTTCCAGCGGGCCGTGATCGCCGCCGAGCGCTCCTCGAGGTCGCCGAGCTCCTTCTCCAGCCGGACCAGCCGGTCGCGGGAGGCGGAATCGGTCTCCTTCTTGAGCGCCTCGCCCTCGATCTTCAGCCGGACGATCTCGCGGTCGATGTTGTCGAGCTCCTCGGGCTTCGAATCGACCTGCATGCGCAGGCGCGAGCCGGCCTCGTCGACGAGGTCGATCGCCTTGTCGGGCAGGAACCGGTCGGTGATGTAGCGGTTCGACAGCGTCGCGGCCGCGACCAGGGCGGAATCCTGGATGCGCACGCCGTGGTGCTGCTCGTACTTCTCCTTCAGGCCGCGCAGGATCGAGACCGTGTCCTCCACGGTCGGCTCCGACACGAAGACCGGCTGGAAGCGACGGGCGAGCGCCGCGTCCTTCTCGACGTGCTTGCGGTACTCGTCGAGCGTGGTCGCGCCGACGCAGTGCAGCTCGCCGCGGGCGAGCGCGGGCTTCAGCAGGTTGGAGGCGTCCATCGCCCCGTCCGCCTTCCCGGCGCCGACCAGCGTGTGCATCTCGTCGATGAACAGGATGATGCCGCCCTCGGCCGCCGTGACCTCGGAGAGCACGCCCTTGAGCCGCTCCTCGAACTCGCCGCGGTACTTCGCGCCGGCGATCAGCGCACCCATGTCGAGCGCGAGCAGGCTCTTGTCCCGCAGGGACTCGGGCACGTCGCCGTTGACGATGCGCAGGGCCAGACCCTCGACGATCGCGGTCTTGCCGACGCCGGGCTCGCCGATCAGGACAGGATTGTTCTTGGTGCGCCGGGACAGGACCTGGATGGTCCGCCGGATCTCCTCGTCGCGGCCGATCACCGGGTCGAGCTTGCCCTCCCGGGCGGCCTCGGTGAGGTCGCGCGCGTACTTCTTCAGCGCGTCGTAGGCGTTCTCAGCCGAGGCGTTGTCGGCGGTACGGCCCTTGCGCAGGGCGTTGATCGCGGCGTTGAGCGAGGCCGGGGTGACGCCCGCCGCCTGGAGCGCGCGGCCGGCCTCGGAATCCTTCTCCACCGCGAGGGCGAGGAGCAGCCGCTCCACCGTCACGTAGGAATCACCCGCCTTCTCGGCGGCCTTCTCGGCGGTGTCGAACAGGCGCATCAGCTCGCGCGTCGCCTGCGGGGCAGCCGCGTTGCCGGAGACCTTCGGCTGCTTGGCGAGCCACTGCTCGGTCTGTGCGAGCGCCACGCGCGACTGGCCGCCCGCGCGGTCGATCAGGCCGGCGCAGAGGCCTTCCGGATCGTCGAGCAGCACCTTGAGCAGGTGGCCCGGCTGAAGCTGGGGATGTCCCTCGCGCATCGCGAGGTTCTGAGCCGCCTGCACGAAGCCGCGGGCGCGCTCGGTGTACTTCTCGAAATTCATGCACAACCCTCCCGTACCGGCATCCGCCGCCCGATGAGAGGCGCGGCGCCACCGAAACGTCGCCCTCCGGCTATCCGCCGCGCGAGGGCCCCGGCGCCGCTGGTGGCCGCCGGTAGACCCGATGTGGTGTTGCAATTGAGCACCACAAGGGGCGGCGAAGCTCTTGCGCGCCGGATCATTTCAGGGCCACGCTCCGCGCATGACCGCATTGATTCACGTCAGCGCCCTGTATCGCTACCCGGTGAAGGGCCTGAGCCCCGAACCCGTCGAGCGGGCGGAGCTCGAGACCAGCGGCCATTTCCCGGGCGACCGGCTCTACGCCATCGAGAACGGGCCCTCGGGCTTCAACGCTGTGGCACCCCGGCACCAGCCCAAGACCAAGTACCTGATGCTGATGCGTGACGAGGCGCTCGCCCGCCTGCGCACCCGCTACGACGACGCCACGGCGACGCTGACTGTCGAGGGGCACGGCGAGCCGCAGGCCTTCCGGCTCGACACCGAGGCTGGCCGCGAGGGTCTCGCGGAACTGATGCGGCGCTACGTCCCCGAGAGCCTCCGCGGCGAGCCCAAAGTGCTCGCCGCGCCGCCGCAGTACCGGTTCACCGACTCCCCGACCGGCTACGTGTCGCTGATCAACCGGGCGAGCGTGGCCGCGGTGGAGGATTATCTCGGCGCGCCCGTAAACCCGCTGCGCTTCCGCGGCAACCTGCTGGTCGAGGGGCTCGAACCCTTCGCCGAGCTGGAGATGGTCGGGCAGGTGGTCGAGGCGCCGAGCGGGCTGCGGCTCAAGATCACCAAGCGGACGGTACGGTGCGCGGCGACCAACGTCGACCCGATCAGCGGCGTGCGCGACTGCGACATCCCCTGGACCCTCGACGCGCGCCTCGGGCACCGCGACCTCGGCGTCTACACGGAGGTGATCGCCGGCGGAGCGCTGGCGAGGGGCGACGCGCTGCGCGTGGTGGGGTGACGCGCGACGGGTGATCCCAGCGCTGCGCTCGTGATGACGAGGCGGCGCGCTCAGAGAGACGCCGTATCAGAGCCGCGACACGTAGGCCGCGAGATCCTTGATGTCCGCCTCGCTCAGGCCCTGCGCGACCTCGTTCATGGCGGGATCGTAGCCGGGCCGGGCGTTCGACTTGTAGCCGGCGAGCGCCTTGGCGAGATACTCCTCCCGCTGGGCGCGGATCCGCGGGATCGCGTCCCGGCCCGCGAGATCCGGTCCGTGGCAGGAATTGCACTGGTGCTTCGTCACCAGCGCCTGCGCGCGCTCCGTCAGGGCCGCGTCGGCCGGCGGCCCGGAACGGTCGGGCGGCGGCAGCGTCGCCACCGCGTCGGCGTAGGCGCGCAGGTCGTCGTCGGAGAAGCCGGCCGCGACCTCGTTCATCGGCGGCGCCTCCCGCTGCTTCTCCCGGAACTGGAAGAGCTGCGTGACCACGTAGTCCGGGAGCTGCCCGCCGAGCGAGGGTACGCCCTCCGTCGCCGACGTGCCGGCCCCGTGGCAGCCGATGCAGGGGGCGAGGCGCTCCCGCATCGCCGCGTCCGGGGCGGCGAGCGCCGCGCCCGCGAGCAGCAGCCCGCCGAGGGCAGGGGCCAGCCCGCGGGCTGCCCGGATGGAGCGGCGCATCACCGGCGGTAGCTGACGCGGTAGATCGCGCCGTTGTAATCGTCGGAGACGAGCAGCGATCCGTCCTTGGCGACCAGCACGTCGACGGGCCGGCCGACATACTTGTTGTCTTGGAGGAAGCCGGTCAGGAACGGCTCGACCGCGGCGGTCTTGCCGTCCGGTCCGGGCTTGGCCACGACCACGTCGCCGCCGAGCTTGGTCGTGCGGTTCCACGAGCCGTGCCGGGCGACGAACATCGCGTCGCGGTAGGCTTCCGGGAACTGCGTGCCGGTATAGAACCGCAGGCCGAGGGAGGCCGTGTGCGGGCCGAGGAGCGCCGCCGGCGCGGTGAATTCCGAGCAGGCATGGCCCCAGCCATATTCCGGATCCGTGAACGTGCCCTGGTGGCAGTACGGATAGCCGAAATGCTGCTTGCCCGGCTCCGTGAGCACGTTGAGCTCGTCGTTCGGGATGTCCTCCGAGACCCAGTCGCGGCCGTTATCGGTGAACCAGAGCTGCTTGGTCTTCGGGTTCCAGTCGAACCCGACGGTGTTGCGCACGCCGCGGGCGACGACCTCGGCGTTCTTGCCGTCGAGATCCATGCGCCGGATCTGCGCGTGCGTGTCCGGCGGCATCACGATGTTGCCCGGCGCGCCGACCGGGACGTAGAGCTTGTTGTCCGGCCCGATGGCGATGAACTTCCAGCCGTGGGCCTCGTCCTTCGGCAGGTCGTCGTAGACCAGGGTCGGCTTCGCCGCGCCGTCGAGGTGGTTGGCGATGTCGTCGTAGCGCCAGATCTTCGAGAGTTCGGCCACGTAGAGGGCGCCGTCGTGGTACGCGACGCCGTTCGGCCGGTGCAGGCCCGTCGCGATGGTCTTCACCGCGCGCTTCCCGTCGCCGTCCGGGTTCGGCAGCACCGCGTAGACCTTCCCCACCGTCCGGGTGCCCACGTACAGCGTGCCGTCCGGCGCCTGGGTCATCTCGCGTGCGTTGGCGAGGCCGCTGGCGTAGACCTCGATCTTGAAGCCCTCCGGGACCTTCAACTTGTCGAGCGGCAGCTTGGCGGCCGCGGTCGCCAGAGGCGGTCCGGCCACCGGCGCGAGCTTGGCCGCGGCGCCGCCCTCGGGCCGGCCGTAGAGCGCCGAGCCGCGATCGACCTGGACGCTCGGCGGCGGGGCGGCGGTCGCGGGCGTCTCCTGCGCGGCGACCGGGCCGGATCCCATCAGGCCGAGACTGAGTCCGGCGAGGGCGGCGGCGAGGCCGCGGGTCGGGATCGGCTGGCTGATCGGCGTCATGATGTCTCCCGGTGGCGGCGGCCTCGCGGACCGCCCGCTCGCTCGCTCTGCACTCTTTATTCAATGGTCCGCCGGAGAGTGCGACCGGCCCGGGCGGCAGGGAGGCGACACTCCGCGGCCGCCGTAACGTCGGCCGGGATCAGGCGCGCCGCCGCGTCCTCCGGGGCCATCTTCGGCTGTCGCGTCGGCTCACCTTGCGTTTTGGGCAATGATCTCCGAAAACGCCCCCCGTCCGGGAAGCTTAGGCTTGGCCGGGGCTGCCGGCCGTCCGCCGGAGCCCGGCCGACGCGGCGTTCCGATCCGGTTCGAGGACACGTATCGATGATCGATTACGCGCAGGCGCGGCGGATGATGGTCGACTGCCAGTTGCGGACCTTCGACGTGAACGACAACACGGTGCTCGACGCGTTCGACACCGTGCCGCGCGAGGCCTTCGTGCCGAAGGGCCGCGAGCCCTTCGCGTATATCGACCAGACCCTGAACCTCGGCGAGGCCGGCGGCGAGACCCGCTGCATGCCGGCCCCGATGGTCGTGGCCCGGATGATCCAGGCCCTGCGGGTCCGGCCGGGCGTCGCCGCCCTCGACGTCGCCACCGGCTACGGCTACGCTGCCGCCGTCATGGCGGAGCTCGGCGCGCAGGTGACGGCGCTGGAATCGGTGCCCGATCTCGCCGCGGCGGCGTGCACCCGGCTCGGCACCTCCGCCCAGGTTATCGAAGGCCCGATCGCCGACGGCGCGCCCAAGCAGGGGCCCTTCGACGTCATCCTGATCAACGGCCGGGTCGAGGTCCGGCCGCAGGCGCTGCTGAACCAGCTCAAGGACGACGGCCGCCTGGTCTGCGTGTTCGGTCCGCACCGCAACGCCAAGGTCACGCTCTTCGTGCGCGCCGGCGACGCGTTCGGTGCCCGGCCGCTGTTCGACGCGTCGCTGCCCGGTCTCGAGGCCTTCGCGGCGGAAGCCGGCTTCGCGTTCTGACAGCGCGCGCCGGATCGCGTCCGCCTCCGTCCGTGCGGGCGGATCGGTGACGGCGCCGCAGGCCCCGGATCAGCCGAGCCTGTAATCCCCCAGCCGGGCCCGGCGGGCGCTCCGGCGATACGCCATCACCGAGTCGGGCCAGAGGGTGTTGTTGCGCCCGGTCGCGTCGAGGTACCAGCTGCGGCAGCCGCCGGCCTGCCAGATGCTGTTGGCCATGCGGCTGTGGATCCGGTCCACGAACCGGGCCTGGGCCTCCGGCCGGACCTCGATGGTCCGCGTCCCGCGGCGCAGCGCCTTCAGGCAGTCGAGAACGTGCTGCACCTGGATCTCGATCATCGAGATGACCGAGTTGTGGCCCAGCCCGGTATTGGGCCCGAGCAGCATGAAGAAATTGGGGAATCCCGCGACCGTGATGCCCTGGTAGGCGCCCACGCCGCCGGACCAGGCCTCGGTCAGGCTCCGGCCGTCGCGGCCGACGAGGTGCATCCGCGCGAAGGTCGCGGCCACGTCGAAGCCCGTGGCGTAGACGATCACGTCGAGGTCGTGATGCTGCCCGGCCCCGGTGGTCACGCCGGTCTCGGTGATCCGGGCGATGCCGTCCGTCTCCAGGGCGACGTTCGGGCGCTGGAGTGCGGGGTAGTACTCGTCGGAGATCAGCACCCGCTTGCAGCCGAGGCGGTAATTCGGCGTCAGCTTCGCTCGCAGGGCCTTGTCGGGGATCGCCTTGGCGAGATGGTGCCGCGCCAGGGACTCGGCCTGGGCGGTGAGCTTCGAGACCTTGGTGAAGCCGAGCAGCGCCCGCACCTCGTGCAGCCAGAACAGCCGGGCCCGCTCGAGCCGCCGGCTGAGCGGCAGGCGCCGGTAGCGTTCCCGGGCCCGCTCCGCGATGGCGTGGTCGTTCTTGGGCATGATCCAGGGCGGAGTGCGCTGGAACAGGGTCAGGTGGGACGCGACGGCGGCGAGTTCCGGCACCACCTGGATCGCGCTGGCGCCGGTGCCGATCACCCCGACCCTCTTGCCGGCGAGCGCCACGGAGTGGTCCCAGGCCGCCGTGTGGAAGGCAGGGCCGGCGAACGCGTCGCGGCCGGGGATGTCCGGGTAGGCCGGATGGTGCAGCCCGCCCATGCCCGCGACGATCGCGCGCGCCGTGATCGGGCCCCGGTCGGTCTCAACGTGCCACAGGGCGCGCGCCGCGTCCCAGGTGGCGCCGGTGAAGGTCGTCCCGAGCTGGATGAGGGGCATCAGCCCGTTCCGCTCGGCAGTGTCTTGGAGATAGGCCAGAATCTCCGGCTGCGGCGCGTACATCCGGCTCCAGTCGGCCTTCGGCGCGAAGGACAGCGAGTAGAGATGCGAGGGGATATCGCAGGCCGCCCCGGGGTAGGTGTTGTCGTGCCACGTGCCGCCGATGCCGTCGGCCTTCTCGATCAGCCGCAGCGGGCCGATGCCCGCCTGCCGGCAGCGGATCGCCATCGCGAGCCCCGAGAAGCCGGCGCCGACGATCAGGACGGCCAGGGTCTCGGGCGCGGGCTCGGTCATCGCTGGGTGCTCCCGGACGGGGCGTGTGGCGCGTGCGCCGTCAGGAAGGCCGCGGCCTCGTCGAGGGAGGTCCGCGCCTCCGGCAGCACGCCGGCGGCGAATTGCCAGGCGTGGGAGACGACCGGGAACAGCTTGAGCTCGGTCTCGACGCCGGCCCGGCGGGCGCGCTCCGCCATGCGCACGGAATCGTCGCGCAGGACCTCGCGGGCGCCGACATGGAACAGCAGCGGCGGGAATCCGGTCGGGTCGCCATAGAGCGGGGAGACCCGCGGATCGGCCGGATCGGCGTCGCCCAGATACATCGGCCGGATCGCCGCGAGCGCCTGCGGGTCGAACATGGCGTCGCGCCACGCATTGGTCACCCGCGATCCGTCCTCGGACATGAAGTCCGTGGCCGGCGAGAACAGGGCCGCCGCCCAGGGCATCGGCAGGCCCCGCGCGCGGGCCTCGCCCATCAGCACGAGGGCGAGGTTGCCGCCGGCCGACTCGCCCGCCACGCAGGCCGTGCCCTCGGCGCTGAACGCCGCCCAGGCCGCCGTGACGTCGTCGACCGCCGCGGGGAACGGATGCTCGGGGGCGAGGCGGTACTCGGGCGCGAAGATCGTGAAGCCCCGGTTCGCCAGCGCGCCGGTGACCGGACGGTGCGTCCGCGGCGAGCAGGCGATGAAGCCGCCGCCGTGGACGTAGAGCATCCGTCGGCCGGGGCCCGCCTTCGGCCGGACCCACTCGCCCTTGATCCCGCCGACGATGCCCGGCTCGTAGGTGACGCCCTTGGGGTCGGGGAAGGTCGGCGCCTCGAAGATCCGGCGGAACGCGGCCGCGTCCCGCGCCCGGGACAGGGGGCCGCGGACCCGGCTGCGGACCATGTAGGCCCCGAGATACGCGCGCAGGCTCGCCATCTCAGAGCGTCCCGCCGGACAGGCGCACGATCGTCTTCCAGTAGCCCACCGGCATCAGCCGCTGGATCAGCGCGGCGTTCTTGGCGTCCTTGCCGACGACGATCCGGGGCGCCCGGGCCTCGATGCCGCGGATGATGGCGGCGGCCGCGTCGGCCGGCGCGAGGGTCAGGAGCTTGCCGAACGCCTCCCGCGCCTCCTCGTCCTCCACGGCCGCGCGCTTCGCCGCCTCCGGGTCGGTCGGCGGCCGCCGGCCGCGGGCGTTGCGGGAGATGGCGGTGGCGACGCCGCCCGGATGGACCACCGTCACCCCGAGGCCGGTGCCGGCATACTCGTGCCGCAGGGCCTCCGAGAAGCCGCGCACGCCGAACTTGCTGGTGCAGTAGGCGACCTGGCCCGGCGGCGCGATCAGGCCGAACAGGCTCGACAGGTTGACGATCTGCGCCGCCGGTCGGGCGCGTAGCATCGGCAGGAAGGCGTGGCACATCCGCACGACGGCGCGCAGGTTGATGTCGAGCAGCCACTCGAAATCGTCGAGATGCGTCTCGTCGAACCGGCCGCCGAGGGCGACGCCGGCGTTGTTGATGAGGAGGTCGAGATGCCCGGACCGCTCGGCGACCCAGGCGGGCAGCGCGCGGATCCCCTCGGCATCCGTGAGGTCGAGGACGCGCGTCTCCACCGTGACGCCGCGGATCTGGGCGGCGACGGCCGCCAGGCCGGTCTCGTCCCGGTCCACGAGGAGAAGGTTGCAGCCCTTCGCGGCGAGGCCCGCGGCCAGCGCCGCGCCGATGCCGCTCGCCGCGCCGGTGATCAGGGCCACCGCGCCCGCGAGTTGGAACCGCTGTGCCAAACCGCGCCTCCCCGTGCCGCCGATCTGCATCGAAACGTCCACGGGGGATAGGCCCGGCCGGTCGGATTGTCTAGGGTGAACACCCTAGACGGGGACGGGGTCATGTCGCGGGGCGAGGGTCGGAGGGTCGAGTGCGAGCGGGAGGTCGGCCCGGAGCCCGGTCCCGCGGCCGCGTCGACCGACACGCGCACCCGGATCCTCGCCGTCAGCCTCGCGCTGTTCAATGCCCGCGGCCTCGGCCACGTCACGACGGCGGAGATCGCGGCCGCGGCGGGGATCCGCGAGGGCAATCTGCAGTACCATTTCCCGCGCAAGCGCGGCCTCGTCGAAGCCCTGTTCGCGGCCTTCGAGACCGAGGCCGTGGCGGTGGCGGGCCGGATGCCCGCCGACCCTGCGGCGCCGGAGGCGCTGCTCGCCTACCAGAGGGCGTGGTTCGACCTGATGTGGCGCTACCGCTGCGTCTACCGCGACGGTATCGCCATGGTGGAGATCGCGCCGGCCCTGCGCGCCCGGGTGCACGCGCTGCGGGCCGAGACCCAGGCGCTGGCCCGCGCGGTGTTCGAGGCGGCCGTGCGGGCGGGTCGGCTGCGCGTCGCCCCGGACGCGCTCGGGCGACTCATCGACAACGCCTGGATCGTGTCGAGCCACTGGATGAGCCACCGTCTCCAGGGCGGCACCGCCCTGACGGAAGCGGATCGGGACTGGGGCTTCGCGCAGGTCCGCGACCTCTTCGCGCCCTATCTCGCGCCCGAGAGCCCTACTTGACGGCCACTGGCCCGATCCTTCCATGCGCTCCGGCCAAGCTCGGACCCGAAGGACGCGATGCTCGACCGCCTGACCCATGCCGGCCTCAGCCTGCTCGTGCTGCTCGCGGTCGCGTTCCTGTTCTCGACCAACCGGCGGGCGATCAGTCCCCGCGTGGTCCTCACGGGACTGGCTTTGCAGGTCGGCCTCGGCGCGCTGGTCCTGTTCCTGCCTGCCGGGCAGGCCGCGCTGCGCGCCGCCGCGGACGCGGTCGTGACCGTGCTGTCCTACGGCGACCGCGGCACGGCCTTCCTGTTCGGCGGCCTCGTCGAGCCGAAGATGTTCGAGCTGTTCGGCGGCTCAGGCTTCATCCTGGCGCTGCGGGTCCTGCCGCAGATCCTCTACGTCTCCGCGCTGATCGGCGTGCTCTACCATCTCGGCGTGATGCAGGCGCTCGCTCGCGGGCTCGGCGCTGTGCTCCGGCGGATCCTCGGCACCTCGCCGATCGAGTCGTTCTCGGCGGTGATCACGATCGCCATCGGCCAGAGCGAGATCGCCGTCGCCCTGCGCCCGTTCCTCGCCCTGCTGACCGGTGCCGAGCTTTTCGCCGTGATGTCGAGTGGCGCCGCGTCGACGGCGGGCTCGATCCTGGCCGGCTACGCGGCGCTCGGCGTGCCCATGACCTACCTGCTCGCGGCCTCCGTGATGGCGATCCCAGGGGGCCTCGTCTACGCCAAGATCCTGATGCCCTCGACGGAGCCGACCCGGATCGCCACCACCCGGGTGGAGTTCGGCGAGACGCGGGCGGCCAACATCATCGAGGCGGCGGCCGACGGCACTCAGAAGGGGCTCGCGGTGGCAGTCTCGGTGGGGGCCATGCTGATCGCCTTCGTCGGGCTGATCGCCCTGGCGGACGGCCTGTTCGGCACCCTCGGCGGCTGGATCGGCTACCCGTCCGCCTCGTTCGAGGGCGTGCTCGGCTGGGCGCTCGCCCCGCTGGCGTGGCTGCTCGGCGTGCCCTGGGACCAGGCGACCCTGGTGGGCGGGGCGATCGGCCAGAAGCTCGCCTTCAACGAGTTCCTGGCCTACGCCAACCTGTCGCCGGTCCTGAAGGCCGGGACCCTCGAGCCGCGGGCGCAGGCCATCGTGTGCTTCGCCCTGTGCGGCTTCGCGAACCTCGCGTCGATCGCGATCCAGCTCGCGAGCTTCTCCAGCCTCGTCCCGGAGCGGCGCTCGGAGGTCGCCCGGTACGGCCTGCGGGCCATCCTCGCGGGGACGCTGTCGAACCTCACGAGCGCGGCGATCGCGGGGCTGTTCGTGGCGTGACGGGTCAGGCCGTCTTGCGCGCCGCGAGCAGCAGCGCGTTCGGGCGGGTCCGCTTCGGCACCGGCAGGACGCGGTCGAGGACGGCGCCGACGCCGTACGCGAAGGCGAGCGCCGCCGCCCAGGACCACGTCCGCCGGAAGAAGCGGTCGCGGCAGCGGACGGGGCTGACCTTGGCCATCCAGTGGATCAGCGAATCGTGCCGGTCCATGCCGATGGCGTGGACGGCCTCGGGCGTGCAGCCGAGCGTCCCGGCCAGCGCCTCCAGGGCTCTGGGCGTCCACCACGTCAGGTGGTGGGGCGGCGCGTTGATGACGAAGTTCGGGATCGTGGTGTTGGGCGAGGGCCAGAGCGGCGTGCCGATCAGCACCACGCCGCCCGGCTTGACACAGGCCGCGAGCGCCCGGGCGAAACCCAGCGGGTCCGCCACGTGCTCGATCACCTGGAACGCGCAGGCGACGTCGTAGACCGGCCCGACGCGCGCCGCGTGCGCCTCCACGGTCTCTTCGAGGATCGCGCCGGTCGGGTCCTCGGCGGAGAAGTTCGGGTCGAGGCCGGTATAGGTGGCGTCCGGCACGTAGGCGCGGAACCCGCCGTGGCCGCAGCCGACATCGAGCACCCGGGCCCCGGACGGGACGTGCGCGGCGGCCTGGCGGAATTCCAGGCGCTCCGTCTCCGGGCCGGCGAGCTTATCGTGCGCGGCGATCCGGCCGTAGAACGCCCGGTAGAAGGCCGCGTCGCCGGCCACCGGCGGATCGAAGAAGATCAGTCCCGTAGGAGATTCCCAGAGCCGGAACGTGCCGGCGGGGCGGAGCAGCGGCCCGACATCGACGCGGCCGGAATAGTGCCAGAGGAGCGTCAGGAAGCCGGCGTCCAGGCGCTCGACGCAGCGCAGCGCGGGGGCACCGGTGATCGGGCAGGGGGGAATCGACCGATCGGCCGTGTGCGCGCTGTCCGCCAAACTGGTCCTCGCTCGCTCCGCAGGCCCGGCTGGTCCGGGGCGCCGCAGCGGCACAGGTTTGGTGCGGCCCGTCAAGCCGAGGCGCGGCGCGTAGCGAGCGCGCAAAGAAAAAGGCGCCGCTTCGGATGAAGCGGCGCCCGGAAACGTCGGAGCGACGTCTTAGTGGAAGGTGTCGATCTCAGCCGACTCGTAGCTGGTGACTTCCATGCCGACGCAGATCTCGGAGACGACGGGGGCGGACCAAGCCATGATTTCCTCCAGGAAAGTTGATGCGATGGATAGAGAGGCCACGAAGGCCGGAGCGAACCGCGCTCCGGACCGCGCGCGACTTAGTTGAACGTGTCGATCTCGGCGGACTCGTAGCTGGTGACTTCCATGCCGACGCAGATCTCGGACACGATCGGGGCAGACCAAGCCATGGCGTTTCTCCTCGCTGTTGCTGCGATCCATATAGGCAATATCTTGGACGCAATACAAGCGAGCACAACACTTATATTTCTCATAAGGAGCCTGGCCGTGAGCGGCGCGGGGTCGTTCCGTGGCCGCGCGGCCACCCGCCGGAGCCCTGTTCGGCATCGGCTGCGGATGGGCGCGGTTTCGGCTTGACGGGCCCCGCGCCCGGGCGCACGACGCACCCGCGCGACGGTGTCCTCGACGGTGTCGCGCTCCCATTCCAGCAGCGACCCGCGAAGCGACGTGCCCGACCGATCGTGCCTGCCGTGCCCGGCCCCGTGCCGTCGTCCCGCCTGAGCCGCTGAGAGGCCCGGCCGCGGGGCGACCGACGCGGCGGCCGGTCACGGCCCAGACCCAGGATGACCGGCGACGCGTCGCCTCGTAACCCACGAGGCGAGGCCATGAACGAGATCGCCCCCTTCGATACGCGCGTCGATCCCTCCGTGCTGGCCGCACGCCTGTCGGACGAACGGGCGCCCGACATCGTCGAGGCCCTGAACGACGAGGCACCCGAGGTCGCCGCCGCCATCCTGCTCGGCCTGCCGATGGAGCGGGCGATCGAGGTGCTGGACCAGCCGGAACTCGACTGCGCCTCCGACATCATCGAGATGCTGCCGCGGGACCGGGTCGCGGGCTACCTGTCGGGCATGTCGGCCGACCGGGTGACGGACGTGTTCCGCGAGATCGAGGAGCCGGGCCGCTCCGACCTGCGCGCCCGCCTCGACGCCGAGACGCGCGGCGCCGTCGACCGGCTCTCGGCCTACGGCGAGGAGACCGTGGGCTCGCTGATGACCACCGAGTTCGTCACCGTGCCGGGCACCTGGACGGTAGGCCAGACGCTGGAACACATCCGCCACGTCGAGAAGACTCGGGAGACGATCTACGCGATCTTCGTGCTCGACCCGCGCACCCGCGCGCTCACCAAGGCGGTGCCCCTGCGGCGCCTGATCTCGGGGGACCCGGGCGACAACGTGCTCAGCGTCGCGCCGGGACGCCGGCCGCTCGCGGTCTCGCCCACGGCCAGCCGCGAGGAGGCGGCCCGGCTCATCTCCAAGTACGACCTCCTGGCGCTGCCGGTCGTCGACGCGGTCGGCCACGTGATCGGCATCGTCACCGTCGACGACATGATCGACGCGATGATCGAGAAGCAGACGCAGGACGTGCAGCGCTTCGGCGGCATGGAGGCGCTGCCCGAGCCCTACATGGATATCGGCTTCTTCACGATGATCCGGAAGCGGGCCGGCTGGCTGTGCGCGCTGTTCCTGTCGGAGATGCTCACCGCCTCGGCCATGCAGGGCTTCGAGGGCGAACTGGAGAAAGCGATCGTCCTGACCCTGTTCATCCCGCTCATCATGAGCTCCGGCGGCAATTCCGGCTCTCAGGCGACCTCGCTGCTGATCCGGGCGCTGGCGCTCCACCAGATCCGCCTGCGCGACTGGTGGCGGGTGGCGCTGCGCGAATTGCCGACCGGGATCTTCCTCGGCGCGATCCTCGGCGTGATCGCGGTAATCCGGATCGTCGCGTGGCAGAAGCTCGGCCTCTACGATTACGGCGCGCACTGGCCGCTGGTCGCCGCCACGGTCGGCGCGGCGCTGGTCGGGATCGTGACCTTCGGATCGCTCGCCGGCTCGATGCTGCCGTTCCTGCTCCAGCGGATCGGCTTCGATCCGGCCACCGCCTCGGCGCCCTTCGTGGCGACGCTGGTCGACGTCACCGGCCTCGTCATCTACTTCTCGGTGGCGCTGCTCATCCTGCGCGGGACGCTGCTGTAGCAGGGCCTCCGCGCATCATCCCGTGACCGCCTCGGCCAGCCGCTTCCTCTGGACCTTGCCGTTGGCCGTGCGCGGCAGGGCGTCGAGGAAGCGGATCTCCCGCGGGCGCTTGTAGGCGGCGAGCCGCTCGGCGCACCACGCGAGGAGCGCCTCCGCGTCGGGCTCGGCGCCCGCCTGCAGCACCACGAAGCCGCAGATGACCGAGACGTCCGCCCGCACCGGCAGCTCGGCGACGCCCACCTCCGCCACGGACGGGTGGGTCGACAGCACCGCCTCCACCTCGTTCGGCGAGACCCGGTAGCCCATCGCCTTCATCAGGTCGTTGTTGCGGCCCTCGAACCAGAGGTAGCCGTCGGTGTCGAGGCGGGCGAGATCGCCGCCGACGAACCAGTCGCCGCGGATCACCTCCGCCTCTTCCTCCGGCCGGTTCCAGTAGCCGAGCATCAGCGCCGGCTCGGTCCGGTGGACGGCGAGGAGCCCGCTCTCGCCGGCCGGGAGCGGCACGGGCTCGCCCGCGACGGGCAGGATCGCCACCCGCCGGCCCGGCTGCGGCTTGCCGGGCGAGCCGGGGCGCACCGGGTTGGTCGGGCCGCTGGAGATGTAGGTCGAAATCTCGCTCATCCCGAGCGCCTCGTAGAGGGGCTTGCCGGTGGCCTGACCCCAGGCCTCCAGCAGCTCCACCGCGAGGGGCTCGCCGGCCGTGCAGCCGTGGCGGAGGCTCGACAGGTCGTGGGCGCCGAGGTCGCCGTACTTGAGGATCTGGCGGTAGAGCGTCGGGACGGCGGCGAACAGGGTCGCGCCGTACGCCGCGATCAGGCGCGGCCAGACCCCGGGATCGCGCGGGCCGTTGTAGAGCACGGCGGTCGCGCCCACGGACCAGGGATCGCTCAGCCCGACGCCCAGCGTGTAGGTCCAGTTCATGGTGCCGGCGTGGAGCATCACGTCGGATTCGGTGAGCCCGAGCCAGTGGTCGAGCATGGGTCGGCGGCCGTAGGCGGCGCGGTGGGCGTGCAGCACGCCCTTCGGCCGGCTCGTCGTGCCGGAGGTGTAGATCAGCATCGCCGGGTCGTCGGCGGCGGTGTCGGCGTAGTCGGGCAGGGGTGGGCCAGCCTTCAGGGCGGAGACCGCGGCGGCGTCGAGCAGGAGGCGGCCGCCCAGGGCCTCGGGCGCGACCGTGCAGCCGCTTCCGATCACCACGGCGGCGGCCCCGGAATTGTCCATGAGGAACGCCGCCTCGCTCTCGGTGAGCTGCGGCGAGGACGGCAGCGCCACGAGGCCGGCCGCCAGGGCGCCGAAGTAGACGAGGACGTAGTCGGCCTCGTTGCCCATCCGGATCATCACCCGGTCGCCGGGCCTCAGGCCGAGGCCGAGGAGGCCCGCCGCGATGCCGCGCACCGCCCGCTCGACTTCGCCGAAGCTGAGGCGGTCCGCGGTGCCGTCGCCGACCATCACCAGGGCGGTCTTGTCGGGCCGCAGGCGCGCGTTCTCGGCGAGGCAGTACCGCGCCGCGTTGAAGCGGGCCGGCGGACGGCGATCATCGTGCTGGCTGTCGGACACCGGGCGCTCCCCGCGGGCGGCTTTTCGCCGGGTGTCCCGCCTGGGCGCGCCTGCGTCAACTGGCGCCGTCACCCCGCCGGCGAAAGCGGCCCCCGGACAGTCTGGCCCTCAGGTCCGCCGCTGCGCCTGGCCCTCCTGCTCCTCGAAGCCCTTGAGCATCTTGTCGAGGGTCATCGGGTAGTCGCGGACCCGGATCCCGGTGGCGTTGTAGATCGCGTTGGCGAGCGAGGCGCCGGCGCCGCAGATGCCGAGCTCACCGAGTCCCTTGCTCTTCAGCGGGTTCGCCTTGTCGTCGAGCTCCGGCAGGAACACCGCGTCGATCTCCGGGAGGTCGGCGTGGACCGGCACGTGGTACTCGGCCATGTCGTGGTTGACGAAGTAGCTGTAGCGCGGGTCGACCACGGCATCCTCCATCAGCGCCGCGCCGACGCCGAAGGTCATGCCGCCGATCGCCTGGCTGCGCGCGGTCTTGGCGTTGAGGATGCGCCCGCCGGTGAACACGCCGAGCATCCGCCGCAGCCGGATCTCGCCGGTATCGACGTCGACGCCGACCTCGGCGAAGTGCGCCCCGTACGAGTACTGCGAGAACTTCTGCTTCATCTCGCCGGGCTTGATCTCGCCGGAGGCCTCCAGCCCGGACTTGGCGAGGTCGGTGAGCGACTCGGTGCGGTTGCCGGAGGTGACCGCGCCGTCGCGGAAGGTGGCGCCGTCCGGGTTGAGGTCGCCGGCCTTGAGCAGGGCCTGCCGGAGGTTGTCGCAGGCGACGTAGAGCGCCGAGCCCGCCGAGCCGGCGCCGAAGGATCCCCCGGAGCCGGCCGCGAACGGGAAGTCGGTGTCACCCATCTCGACCCGCACGCGCTCGGGCGGCAGCCCCAGCATCTCGCCGGCGATCTGGGTGAGGATCGTGTAGGTTCCGGTGCCGGGATCGGTCATCGCCATCCGCACCACCAGCACGCCGTCCGGCCCGAGGCGGACCTTCGCGGCCGACGGCATCAGCGGGTTGAGGCGCGCGGCCGCCGACATGCCCATGCCGACGAGCCAGTTGCCCTCGCGCCGCGAGCCCGCGGCCTGCCGCCTGTCCCAGCCGAACAGGCGCGCGCCCTCGCGCATGCAGGGCACCAGCTTGCGGGTCGAGAACGGGACCTTTTTCTCGGGGTCCTCGGCCGGCTCGTTGCGCACCCGGAGCTCGATCGGGTCGATCTTCAACTGCTCGGCGAGCTCGTCCATGGCGCACTCGAAGGCGAGCTGCCCCACGGCCTCGCCGGGCGCGCGCATCGCCGAGGCGATCGGCATGTTGAGGTTCACGAGCCGATGGCGCGTCACGCGGTTCTGCGCCGCGTAGAGCGACCGGGTGACGTTGGCCGACGTCTCGAAGAACCCGTCGCCCTCCGCGGTGTCGGACCACGATTCGTGGCTGATCGCGGAGAGGCGCCCGTCCTGATCCGCGCCGAGGCGGATTCGCTGGATCGTGTCGGTCCGGTGGGTCGCGACGTGGAATTCCTGCTGCCGGGTGAGCGCGACCTTCACGGGGCGCTGGATCACCTTCGAGGCCAGGATCGCGAGCGTCGCCTCCGGCTGGACCTGCAGCTTCGCGCCGAAGCCGCCGCCGATATAGGGGCTGACGATCCGCACCTTCTCGGGCGGCAGCTTGAGCACGGAGCCGAGGGATTTCTGGCCCCGGTTCGGCATCTGGTTGGCCGTGTAGAGCACGACCCCGTCGCCTTCCCAGGACGCGATGGTGGCGTGCGGCTCCATCTGCGCGTGGATCTGGTTCGGCGTGACGTATTCCACGTCGAGCTTGACCGGTGCGGCCGCGAAGGCGGCGTCGAAGTCGCCGAGCTTGGAGTCCGGCGGCGAGTTGACCGGCTTCGGCTCGTAGGCCGCCGCCAGGCTGTCCTTGAGCAGGCCCTTGGGCTTGGCCGCGTCGTACCGGACCTTGACCAGCATCGCGGCGGCGCGCGCCTGCTCGAAGGTCTCGGCGACCACGAAGGCGACCGGCTGCCCGTAGAACCGGACCTTGGTCCCCTGAAGCTGCGGCCAGACCTGCTCCTTCTTCTCGCCCTGCTCGGGCACGTTCTCGTGGGTCATCACCAGGATCGCGCCGGGCGCCTTGCGGGCGGCCTCCGCGTCGATCGACCGGATCGTGCCGGCCGCGATCGTGGCCGGCACGATGAAGCCGTAGGCGGGGGTTTTCAGTACCCGAGTCTCGTACGCGTAGGGCGCGTGGCCCGTGACCTTGAGCTTGCCCTCGACCCGGTCGAGGGGCTTGCCGACGAGGCCGTCGGGCCGGTCGTCGAGGGGCGTCCGGCCGATCGGCTGGTTCATCTCCATGGGAACGGTCCTTGCCGGGATCTACGCGCGGGTCGCCTGCGCCACGACGGCGCGCAGGGTTCGCCGGGTGAGCGGGATCTTGAAGTCGTTGCTGCCGTAGCCGCGGGCACCCTTGAGCACCGCGTCGGCGGCGGCGTCGGCCGAGCCGGTCTGCACCAGCGCCGTCTCGGCATCGGCCACCCGCCAGGGCTTGTGCGCCAAGCCGCCGAAGGCGAGCCGCGCGGCCTGCGGCTTGCCGCCCTCGGCCCCCGCGATCACGGCGGCGACCGACACGGTGGCGAAGGCGTAGGAGGCCCGGTCGCGGACCTTGCGGTAGATGTGCGTGCCGGCAACCGGCTTCGGCAGCGTCACGGCGGTGATGATCTCGCCCTTGCGCAGGTCGGTCTCGATCTGCGGCGTGTCGCCGGGCAGCCGGTGGAAGTCGGCGATCGGGATGCTGCGCGCCTGCCCGTCCGGGTTGACGGTCTCCACCGTCGCGTCGAGGGCCCGCATGGCGACGTTCATGTCGGACGGGTTGGTGGCGATGCAGGCCTCGCTCGCGCCGACCACCGCCATGATGCGGTTGAACCCGCCGATCGCCGAGCAGCCCGAGCCGGGCTCGCGCTTATTGCAGGGCATGGCCGTGTCATAGAAGTAGTAGCAGCGGGTCCGCTGGAGCAGGTTGCCGGCCGTCGTCGCCTTGTTGCGCAACTGGCCCGAGGCGCCGGCGAGCAGCGCCTTCGCCAGCACTGCGTAGTCCTTCCGGACCCGCGGGTCGGCGGCGAGGTCGGCGTTGCGCACGAGCGCGCCGATGCGGAGGCCGCCATCCTGCGTGGCCTCGACCTTGTCGAGCGGCAGCCGGTTGACGTCGATCAGCGTGGCCGGGGTCTCGATCTGGAGCTTCATCAGGTCGAGGAGGTTGGTGCCGCCGGCGATGAACTTGGCGTTCGGCCGTTCGGCCGCGAGCTTCGCGGCGTCCTGCACGGTGGCGGGGCGCTCGTAGGCAAAGGCCTTCATCTCCGCCTCCTCAGAGTTTGCTGGTGGCGGCGTCGCGGATCGCCGCGACGATGTTCGGGTAGGCGCTGCACCGGCAGATGTTGCCGCTCATCCGCTCGCGGATCTCGGCGTCGCTGAGCGTTGGGGGCGCCGCGACGTCCTCGGTGACGTGGCTCGGCCAGCCGGCCTTGGCCTCGCTCAGCATGCCGACCGACGAGCAGATCTGGCCCGGCGTGCAGTAGCCGCACTGGAAGCCGTCATGCTCCAGGAAGGCGGCCTGCATCGGGTGGAGCTTGTCCCCGTCCGCCAAGCCCTCGATCGTGGTGATCGAGTCGCCCTCGTGCATCGCCGCGAGCGTCAGGCAGGAATTGATCCGCCGGCCGTCGACCAGGACCGTGCAGGCCCCGCACTGGCCGTGATCGCAGCCCTTCTTGGTGCCGGTGAGCGCGAGGTGCTCGCGCAGGGCGTCGAGGAGCGTCGTGCGGGTGTCGAGGACGAGATCTTGCGGCTGGCCGTTGATGGTGAGCCGCACCGGCATGGTCTGCGGAGCCGGATCACCCGGCGCCGCCGCGGCCATCGCGGGACCGGGCCGGAACCCGAGGGCGCCGAGTGCGCCGGCCACCGCACAGCCTTCCACCACGGCCCGCCGCGTCAGCGCGAGCGGCTTCGTCGGAGTCGCGTCTGTCATGCTGCCATCCAGCCCGTGCAGCGCGCGTGGGACGCCGCGCGCAGCTTGGAATCTGGTGCGCCAACGTCCGGCCGGCTGGATTAGATCCGGTCCAGACTGCGCCCGTTCAGCGCGGCTCCGCCGCTACGGGCGCTGTACCCCTGTCGTGACCCGATCGCTCCATTCTTGCGAGCACGGGCAAGCAATCCAGGGCGCCGCGACATCGGTGCCCGTGGCGCCCACTGGGTTGCTTCGCTGCGCTCGCGAGGACGGGGACGCCTGGGAACGCGTTCCGCTGCGAGCGTTTGGGTTGATCGGACAACGACACCGGAGTCTCGCCTCATGGCTATCCCGACCCTGCCGCTCAACGACGGCCGACACATCCCGCAGATCGGCTACGGCTGCTGGCAGCTCTCGGACGCCCAGGCTCCGGATCTCGTCGGACAGGCCCTCCGCGCCGGCTATCGGCTCATCGACACGGCCGCGGCGTACGGCAACGAGGCGGGCGTCGGCCGCGGCATCCGGGACGCGGGGATCCCCCGCGAGGAGATCTTCCTCACCACGAAGCTCTGGAACGATCGCCAGGGCCGCGAAGAGGCGAGGCGCGCCTTCGACGAGAGCCTGCGGCAACTCGGTCTCCCGTATGTCGACCTGTACCTGATCCACTGGCCGTGCCCGCAGCGTCGCCTGTTCGTCGAGACCTGGAAGACGCTGATCGAGCTCCGGAAGGAGGGCCGCGCGAAGTCCATCGGCGTGTCGAACTTCTCGCCCGAGCACCTCGCCACGCTGATCGGCGAGACCGGCGTGGCCCCGGCCGTCAACCAGATCGAGCTGCACCCCTATTTCCAGCGCAAAGACCCGCGCGCCGAGGACGCCCGCCACGGGATCGTGACCGAGTCGTGGAGCCCGCTGGGCCGGGGCAAGGAGCTGAACGACCCGGTCATCGTCGCGGTCGCGGAAGCGCACGGGAAGACGCCCGCGCAGGTGGTGCTCCGCTGGCAGATCCAGATCGGATGCGTGGCGATCCCCAAGACCGCCACCCCGCGGCGCATCGCCGAGAACATCGCGCTGTTCGATTTCGAGCTCGGCGCGGACGAGATGGCGCGGATCGCCGGCCTCGACCGGGCCGACGGCCGGATCGGGCCGGACCCGGCGACCTTCTGCTGAGCGCTCGAGCCTTCGGCGGTGCAGCGTAACATCGCACCGCAAAAGATTTATGCTCACAGCTAGCATATCTGGACAGGCGCGTCCGGCCCCCATAAGTTAGACGGCACAATGCTCAAACTGAGCATAATGGAGGACGCCATGACGGCGACCGTTGCACCCGTCTCCCGCACGACGATCCCGGGCCTGCCCCTTCCGGATCTGTACGCACGCGTCAGCCGGCACGTCCCCGCGATCGAGTGGCCGGCGCTCGCCCCCGATATCGAGGCGATCCTGCGCCTGAAGCGGGAGCGCAACGCCGTGATCCTGGCGCACAACTACCAGGCGCCCGAGATCTTCCACACGGTGGCCGACATCGTGGGCGACAGCCTCGCGCTGGCCCGCGAGGCGGTGAACGTGAACGCCGACGTGATCGTGCTGGCGGGCGTTCACTTCATGGCCGAGACGGCCAAGCTCTTGAACCCGAGCAAGACCGTGCTCATCCCCGACATGGGCGCCGGCTGCTCGCTGGCCGATTCGATCACCGCCGCGGACGTGCGCGGCCTGCGCGCCAAGTATCCGGGCGTGCCGATCGTGACCTACGTGAACACCTCGGCGGCCGTGAAGGCCGAGTCCGACCTGTGCTGCACCTCCGGCAACGCCGTCGCAGTGGTGAAGTCGCTGAACGCCCCCCGCGTTCTCATGATCCCCGACGAGTTCCTCGCGCAGAACGTCCAGGCCGAGATCCCGGAGGTCGAGATCCTGACCTGGGCCGGCCACTGCGAGGTGCACGAGCGCTTCACCCCGGCCGACATCCGCGACGTCCGCGACAGCTATCCCGGCGTGACCGTGATCGCGCACCCGGAATGCCCGCCGGACGTGGTGGCCGAATCGGACTTCTCGGGCTCCACCGCGATGATGATGGACTTCGTCGTCGAGAAGCGGCCGAAGCAGGTGGTGCTCGTCACCGAGTGCTCGATGGCCGACAACATCGCGGCGCAGAACCCGGACATCGAGTTCATCAAGCCCTGCAACATGTGCCCGCACATGAAGCGGATGAGCCTGCGCAACATCCGGCGGTCGCTCGAGACGATGACCCACGAGGTCACGGTCGACCCGGCGCTCGCCGACCGCGCCCGGGCCGCGGTCGAGCGCATGCTCGAGGTGCGCACGCGATGAACGCGATCTCCCCCAACAGCGCCGACCGCGTCGTCGTGGTCGGCGGCGGCGTCGCGGGCCTCAGCGTCGCGCTGCGCCTCGCGCCCCGCCCGGTGACGCTGGTCACGGCCTCGGCCCTCGGCCTCGGCACCGCCACCGGCTGGGCCCAGGGCGGCATCGCCGCCGCGGTCGGCGCCGACGACGCGGCGGCGCTCCACGCCGCCGGCACGGGGGCCGCCGGCGCCGGGGTCACCCGGCCCCGCG
>NZ_JBKFBI010000065.1:0-30066 GCF_053346095.1 Methylobacterium sp. A52T
GAATCGCCGGCGCCCGGGGCGAGGGCGCCCCCGCGGGCGGCGCCGGCGGCCGCGCCCGCGATGCCGAGACCGATGGCGGCCCCGGTCGACAGGCCGCGGTGACGGCGGTAGCCGAAATCGCGCCGGTGGCCGTAGCCGCGATCGTAGCCGCGGCCGTAGCCGTAGCCGTGGTGGCCGCCGTAGCCGTAGCCATAACCCTGCGCCTGGGCGCCGGTGGCGCCGAGCGCGCCGAGGGACAGGGTGACGGCGGAGATGAGAGCGAGCTTGCGCATCGGTGACTCCTTCGCAGTTGCGTTGGGACCCCAACCCAAAGCGCAACCAGGGGTTCCGATTTTCATGTGGGCAGGGCGCCGACCGCGCCGGATGTCAAAAGTGAGGATCGAGGATGTGGTGAGCGCGCTGGGACTCGAACCCAGGACCTACAGATTAAAAGTCCGTTGCTCTACCAGCTGAGCTACGCGCTCGCGTCCCGGGCCGCGCGGCGGCCCGTCGGGGACGGCGCGTCCGCAATAGGTGAGCGGGACCGGGGGGTCAACACGACGGAGGTGGACAACCCTCAGGCCGCGTCGCCGCGGGTCCGCTCCACGATGTCCCGGGCCTCGTCGAAGGCCGCGTCCGCGTCGAGCTCGGTGGTGTCGAGCCGGACCGCGTCGTCGGCCATGCGCAGGGGCGCGGCGCTGCGCGACGCGTCCCGGGCGTCGCGGGCCTCGATGTCGGCCAGGATCGCCGCGAAGGTCGCCGCCTCCCCGCGGCCGGCCAGCTCGCGGTGGCGGCGGCGGGCACGCTCCTCGGACGAGGCGGTGATGAACAGCTTCACCGCGGCCTCGGGGCACACGACCGTGCCGATGTCGCGCCCGTCGAGCACCGCCCCCTGCGGGTCGGCGGCGAAGCGGCGCTGCCACGCGAGCAGTCCGGCACGGACCTCCGGCACCGACGAGACGCGGGAGGCCGCCTCCCCCATCGCCCGCTCGCGCAGGCGCGGATCGTCGAGCCGACCGGCGTCGAGGGCCAGGGCCGCCCGCGCCGCGGCGGCGGCATCGTCCAGCGATAGACCGGCGTCGATCAGGGCCAGCGCCACCGCCCGGTAGAGGAGCCCGGTGTCGAGATGCGGCAGGCCGTAATGGTCGGCCAGACGCTTGGCGAGGGTACCCTTGCCGGACGCGGCCGGTCCGTCGATCGCGATGACGAGCGGCATGGCGGTCACGCCCCGATCTGGCCGCCGAGGGCCTGCATGGTCGGAAGGAAGCTCGGGAAGCTCGTGGCGATCATCGCGCCGTCATCCACCGTGACCGGGTTCCGCGCCGCGAGGCCCATCACCAGGAACGCCATGGCGATGCGGTGGTCGAGGTGGGTCGCCACCGTCCCGCCGCCCGGCGCCGCGGTGCCGTCGCCCTCGACCACGAGATCGTCGCCCTCGACCGCGTGGCGGACGCCGTTCGCGGCGAGCCCGGCCGCCACGGCCGCGAGGCGGTCCGATTCCTTCACCCGCAGCTCGTGCAGGCCGTTCATCCGGGTCCGACCCTCGGCGAAGCTCGCCGCCACCGCCAGCACCGGGTACTCGTCGATCATCGCGGGCGCCCGCTCGGCCGGAACGTCGACGCCGGTCAGGCGGCTCGCGCGCACGCGCAAGTCGGCCACGGTCTCGCCGCCCTCCTCCCGCTCGGCCACGCGCTCGATCTGCGCGCCCATCTCGAGGAGCGTCGTGATCAGCCCGATGCGCAGCGGGTTCATCATCACGCCCTCGATCACCACGTCGGACCCGGGCACGATCAGCGCCGCCACCAGCGGGAACGCCGCCGAGGACGGGTCGGCCGGCACCACCACGTCGGTGCCGCGCAGCGTCGGCTGGCCCGTCAGCGCGACCTTGCGGCCGTGGCCGCCCGGCCCGTGCGGCTCGACGCTGACCGCGGCGCCGAACAGGCGCAGCATCCGCTCGGTGTGGTCGCGGGTCGCGGCCGCCTCGATCACGGTCGTGACGCCGGGGGCGTTGAGGCCGGCGAGCAGGACCGCCGACTTGATCTGCGCCGAGGCCGCCGGGGTCTCGTAGGTGATCGGGATCGCCTCCCTGGGCCCCCGCAGGGTCAGGGGCACGCGGCCGCCCTCGGCCTCGGCCAGGACCTGCGTGCCCATCCGGGTGAGCGGGTCGAGGATGCGGCGCATCGGCCGCGACCGCAGGGAGGCGTCGCCGTCGAAGGTCGCGGTCACCGGCTGCCCGCCGACCACGCCCATCATCAGCCGCGAGCCGGTGCCGGCATTGCCGAAATCGAGAACCTCGGCCGGGTCGCCGAGGCCGCCGATCCCGACGCCCCGGACCCGCCAGCGCCCGGCCCCTAGGCGCTCGACCCCTGCCCCCAGCGCCTTCGCGGCGGCGGCGGTGCGCAGGACGTCGTCGCCCTCCAGCAGGCCCTCGACCCGCGTCTCGCCCTGGCTGAGCAGGCCGAGGATCATCGACCGGTGCGAGATCGACTTGTCGCCGGGCGGGCGCAGGCGCCCGCGCAGCGGGGCGCCGGGCGCGGCGGTGAGGGGCTGGGGAGTCGAATCGTGCGACACGGGACGTCCGTTCGGGCTCTGAGACGTGGACCAGGATCCGGCGCGTCGCGCGGCCCTGCCGCGGCGCTGCAATCGGACGGTGAAATCGCCGCGCCGTTAACACGGGCACCGCCCGCCGTCATCCATCCGCTGCCCGCACCGATCCCGGGCGCCGCACGCGGGGACGCACCGCCCGAAACACCCTGCGCGGGCTCGATTGACAGGCGCTTTCACCGCGACTAACGGGGCGCCTCCCCCGAGACAGTACTGACGACGAGGTGTCCGCCCGTGGCCCGACCGGAACTTGGCTTGAAGCGCCAGTGCATGAGCTGCGGCGCGAAGTTCTACGACCTCGCCCGCGATCCCGCGGTCTGCCCGAAATGCGGCGCGGTTTATCAGGCGGTGGCCACCTCCAGCCGTGCGGCTCCCCCGGCGCTGTCGCGGGGCCCGGCCAACACCGACGACGAGGACGAGACGGACGAGAAGGGCCCGGAGATGGTCTCCCTCGACGAGGTCGAGGCCGCCGAGGACGACGCGGATCCGACGCCCGAGGACGACTCGGCCGAGGACGGGGATTCCTCCGACGACGACACCTTCCTGGAGGAAGAGGATTCCGGCGACGACGACGTCTCCGACCTGATCGACGGCGATATCGAGAACGACGAGGAGGGCTGAGGCGGCCTCCGTCTCCCCCGACCAAAAACCCCCGGCGGCAGCGAAAAAGGGGGTTGAGTCCGCGATGCGAGCCGCCTATAGAACCGGCCTCGCCGACCGCGACCCGGACCGGCGAGACCCCGCGGTACCCGAACCGCGGTGGATGTAAAAAGTGGGGCCTTAGCTCAGCTGGGAGAGCGCTTCCATGGCATGGAAGAGGTCATCGGTTCGATCCCGTTAGGCTCCACCATCCCACCCTCGCGCGACGCGGCCCTGTCGGGGACGCGGACCGCCGTTAACAATATGGGGCCTTAGCTCAGCTGGGAGAGCGCTTCCATGGCATGGAAGAGGTCATCGGTTCGATCCCGTTAGGCTCCACCATTCCCCGCGCGCGCGACGCGGCCGTCCCGGCCTTCCGCGCCGTCAAGCAGATCCCGACAGCACCGTCCTCGCGAGCTGAGCGAAGCAATCCAGTCGGCGCGAAGACTGAGGCGCGCTCCTAGGGCACTTCGCTCTGCTCGCGCTGACGGAGAGGACGCCGCCCGAGCGCTTCAGGCGGTACCCGTCTCGGCCGTCCAGGCCCGCATCGGCACTCCTCGCCGGATCAACCCGGCTCAGCGGGTCAGGTGACCGAGCGGCAGCGCGGTCGTGTACTTCACCTGCCCCAGGGCGAAGCTCGAGCGGATGTTGGCCACGCCGGGGATCCGCGTGAGGTGGTCGAGGACGAGCTTCTGGTACTGGCCCAGATCCTCGACCACGACGCGCAGCATGTAGTCGGCCTCGCCGCTCATCAGGTAGCACTCCATCACCTCCGGGCGGCTGCGCACCGCCTCGTCGAAGGCCTGGAGCGCGGCCTGGGTCTGCTTCTCCAGCGACACGTGGACGAAGACGTTGACCGCGAGCCCGAGGCTCAGCGGGTCGACCACCGCCACGCAGCCGCGGATCACCCCCGCCTCCTTCAGGTCGTTGACGCGTCGCCAGCACGGCGACGTCGACAGGCCGACCCGCTCCGCGAGATCCGCGATGCTGATCTCGCTGTCCTGCTGCAGGCACTCCAGAATGCGCAGGCTCGCGGCGTCGAGGGCGGCCGGTCGGGCGGGCATGCGATCGGTCTCCGTTTCTCAGCCGCGCGCGGCCTGGGGCGCAGGATGCGGCATGTTTTGCCGCCTACAGCCCGCATCTGGGAATATCAATCCGCGAACACTCGCATAGCGGCAAATATCCGGCATGTCCCGCCGCCACGATCCTCGTATGATCGCGCCGACCAGGGAGGCCGCGCCGATGAACGCCATACCGCCGAAAGCCACGATCGCGCGGTCCGCCGAGGTGGATCACGACCCGGCCGAGACCCAGGACTGGCTCGCCGCGCTGGAATCGGTCTTCCGCACCGAGGGCGCGGCCCGGGCGCGCTTCATCCTCGACCGCCTGGAGCGGCGCTCGAAGGAGATCGGCATCCTCGACGAGGCCCTGCCCTACTCGCCCTACCGGAACACGATCGCGCTGGAGAAGCAGCCGCGCTACCCCGGCGACCTCGACATCGAGGAGCGCCTGACCTCGATCATGCGCTGGAACGCCCTCGCCATGGTGGTGCGCGCCAACATGGCCTACGGCGAGCTCGGCGGCCACGTGGCGAGCTACGCCTCGGCGGCGGAGCTGTTCGAGGTCGGGTTCAACCACTTCTTCAAGGGCGGCACGGACGGCGACCTCGTCTACTTCCAGCCGCACTCGGCGCCGGGCGTCTACGCGCGGGCCTTCCTCGAGGGCCGCCTCTCCGACGAGCAGCTGAAGCACTACCGCCAGGAGATCGCCGGCGACGGGCTGTGCTCCTACCCGCATCCCTGGCTGATGCCGGATTTCTGGCAGGTCCCCACCGGCTCCATGGGCATCGGCCCGATCCACGCGGTCTACCAGGCCCGGTTCATGCGCTACCTCGGCGACAGGGGCCTCGCCGACACCGGCGGCCGGCACGTCTGGGGCGTGTTCGGCGACGGCGAGATGGACGAGCCCGAGTCGATCGGCGGCCTGGCGCTCGCCGCGCGCGAGAATCTCGACAACCTGACCTTCGTCATCAACTGCAACCTGCAGCGGCTCGACGGGCCGGTGCGCGGCAACGGCCAGATCATCCAGGAGCTGGAGAGCCTGTTCCGCGGCGCCGGCTGGAACGTCATCAAGGTGCTGTGGGGCTCGGAGTGGGACGGGATCTTCGCCCGTGACACCAACCACGCCCTGCTGCGCCGCTTCGCCGAGACGGTGGACGGCAAGTACCAGACGCTCGGCGCCAAGGACGGCGCCTACAACCTCGCGCACTTCTTCGGCGAGGACCCGGAGGTGCGCGAACTCGTCGCCCACATGTCGGACGCCGACGTCGACCGGCTGAAGCGCGGCGGCCACGACTTCCGCAAGCTCTACGCGGCCTTCGCGGCTGCCAAGGCCACCAAGGGCCGGCCGACGGTGATCCTGGCCAAGACCAAGAAGGGCTACGGCATGGGCGGCGCGGGCGAGTCGCGCATGACCGCCCACCAGGCCAAGAAGCTCGACGTCGACGCGCTGCGCGCCTTCCGCGACCGCTTCGCCCTGCCGCTGTCGGACGCGCAGGTTGAGGGCCTGGCCTTCTACAAGCCGACCGAGGACGGCGCCGAGATGCGCTACCTGCGCGAGCGGCGCGAGATGCTCGGCGGCGTCCTGCCGGCCCGCCGCCGCACGGCGCCGACGGTCCCTGTTCCGGAGCTCTCCACCTACGCGGGCTTCGCCCTCGAGGCCGGCGGCAAGGAGATGTCGACCACCACAGCGGTGGTGCGCCTGTTCGGCAACCTCCTGAAGCACAAGGATCTCGGGCCGCGCATCGTGCCGATCGTCGCCGACGAGGCGCGGACCTTCGGCATGGCCAACCTGTTCCGGCAGGTCGGGATCTACGCGCCGCAGGGGCAGCTCTACGAGCCGGAGGATGCCGGCTCGATGCTCTACTACCGCGAGGCCCGGGACGGGCAGCTCCTCGAAGAGGGCATCACCGAGGCCGGGGCGATCTCGTCCTGGACGGCGGCGGCCACGTCCTACAGCGTCCACGGCCTGTCGATGCTGCCGTTCTACATCTACTACTCGATGTTCGGCTTCCAGCGGGTCGGCGACCTGATCTGGGCGGCGGCCGACCAGCGGGCCCGCGGCTTCCTGATCGGCGCCACGGCGGGTCGCACGACGCTGGGCGGCGAGGGCCTGCAGCATCAGGACGGATCGAGCCACATGCAGGCGGCCGCGATCCCGAACTGCCGGGCCTACGATCCGGCCTTCGCGTACGAGATGGCGGTGATCGTCGACCGGGGCGCCCGGGCGATGATGGAGGAGGGCGAGGACGCCTTCTACTACCTCACGGCGATGAACGAGAACTACGCCCAGCCGTCCATGCCGCAGGGGGCAGAGGCCGGGATCCTGAAGGGCATGTACCGGCTGTCGGGGCCGGAGGCCGGCCAGGGCACGGGCGCCGCCGTGCGGCTCCTCGGTTCCGGGGCGATCCTGCCGGAGGTGATCGCGGCGGCGGCGCTGCTCGCGCAGGATTTCGGCGTCGCGGCCGAGGTGTTCAGCGTGACGAGCTTCAGCGAGCTGGCCCGCGATGCCCGCGAGGCCGAGCGGCAGGCGATGCTCAACCCGGAGGCCGAGTCGCCGGTCAGCCACGTGGCGGCGCTGCTGCCGGGCACGGCCCCCATCGTCGCGGCGAGCGACTACGTCCGGGCCTACCCGCAGCTGATCGCCTCCTATGTCGGCGCGCGCTTCGTCGCCCTCGGCACCGACGGGTTCGGGCGCAGCGACACCCGCAACGCGCTCCGCCGGTTCTTCGAGGTCGACCGGCAGCACGTGGTCATCGCCGCCCTGCACGCCCTGGCCGAGGCCGGCACGGTTCCGCGCGCGACGGTCGCGGAGGCGATCCGCCGCTACGGCATCGCGGCGGACGCGCCCGCGCCCTGGACGATCTGAGGCCGGGCGCCCCGTCGAGGGGCGCAGCCCGCCCCCATCCCTTTTCCGAACGCCCGACCCACGGACATCCGACCGCATGAGCGCCGCGCTGCAGATTGCCCTTCCGGACATCGGCGACTACCGGGACGTGCCGGTCATCGAGCTTCTGGTGAAGCCCGGCGACCGTCTCGCGGTCGACGACCTGATCCTCAGCATCGAGTCCGACAAGGCCACCATGGAGGTCCCCTCCCCGGTCGCCGGCATCGTGCGCGAGTTGCTGGTGTCGGTGGGGTCGAAAGTGTCCGAGGGCACGCCGATCCTGACGGTGGAGCCTTCCGAGGGCGGCGGGGCCGAGACCGCGGCGGCAGCGCCTGCCGCGGCCGCAGCGCCGTCGGCTTCCGGGCAGGGCGCGGGTCCCCTCTCCCGTGCGGGAGCGGAACAAGGTGAGGGATCAGGGTTGTCCGGAGGCGGCACCCCCCTCACAGCAGCCCTCGCCCGCACGGGAGAGGGAGCCGGTCGCGCCTCGCCGGAGCCGATGCGGGCCGACCCGATCCAGGCGACCCGCGGCGACGTGCATGCCAGCCCGTCGGTCCGCCAGCTCGCCCGCGAGCTGGGCGTCGGGCTCGACCGCGTCGCCGCCACCGGGCCGAAGGGGCGGATCCTGCGCGAGGACGTGCACGCCTTCGTCAAGGCGGCCCTCAACGCGCCGGCCCAGGTGCCCGCCGCGTCCGGCATCGGTGCCGGCCTGCCGCCCTGGCCGGAGGTCGACTTCGCCAAGTACGGGCCGGTGCGGCGCGAGCCGCTGTCGCGCATCCAGAGCCTCTCGGGGGCCAATCTCAGCCGCAACTGGCTGACGATCCCCCACGTCACCAACTTCGACCGGGCCGACGTCACCGAGATCGAGTCGTTCCGGGTCGGCCTCAACACGGAGACGCGCACGCCGTCCGCCCGGGTCACCATGGTGGCCTTCCTGATCAAGGCGGCGGCCTCGGCGCTGCGCGCCTACCCGCGCTTCAATTCCTCCCTGGAGGGCGGCGACCTCGTCCTGAAGGACTACGTCCATGTCGGCTTCGCGGTGGATACGCCGAAGGGCCTGATGGTGCCGGTGGTGCGCGACTGTGACCGCAAGGGCCTCATCGAGATCGCCACCGAGATGGCCGCGATGGCCGAGAAGGCCCGGTCCGGAACTCTCCCGGGCTCCGACATGCAGGGCGGCTGCTTCTCGGTCTCGTCGCTCGGCGGCATCGGCGGCGACGGCTTCACCCCGATCATCAACGCCCCCGAGGTCGCGATCCTGGGCGCCGCGCGCTCGCGCACCGAGGCGGTGTGGGACGGCAAGGCCTTCCAGCCGCGCCTGATCCTGCCGCTCAGCCTGTCCTGGGACCACCGCGTCGTGGACGGCGTCGCCGCCGCCCGCTTCCTCGGCCACGTGGCCTCGGTCCTGTCGGACCTGCGCCGCGCCCTCCTGTGACCGCCGCCGCCATGCCCGAGACCCTCGACATCCGCGTCCCCGATCTCGGGGACTACGCCGACGTGCCCGTCATCGAGATTCCGGTGGCGCCCGGTGAATCGGTTGCCCAGGACCAGACCCTGCTGGTGGTCGAATCCGACAAGGCGACGCTGGACATCCCCTCCCCCGCGGCGGGCCGCCTCGTGGAGATGCTGGTCGGCCTCGGCGACACGGTCTCGGCCGGCACCCTCGTCGCCCGCCTCGCGGTCGAGGCGACCGACGCGCGCGGCGAACCGGCCCCTGCGCCGGCGTCGGCCCCCGCGCCGAAGCCCGCCGCGCCGCCGCCGAAGCCGCAGGCCGGCGCGGGCTGCGATCTCCTGGTGATCGGCGGCGGACCGGGCGGCTACTCGGCCGCCTTCCGGGCCGCCGATCTCGGGCAGCGGGTCATCCTGGTCGAGCGCCACGCGACCCTCGGCGGCGTCTGCCTCAACGTGGGCTGCATCCCCTCGAAGGCGCTGCTCCACGTGGCCGCGGTCACCGAGGAGGCCGTCCGGCTGGCCGCGCACGGGATCAGCTTCGGTGCGCCGACGGTCGATCTGGAGAAGCTGCGGACCTTCAAGGCCGGCACCGTCCGCCGCCTCACCGACGGGCTCGCCCAGATGGCGCGCCAGCGCAAGGTCGAGGTGGTCCGCGGGACAGCCCGCTTCACCGGGCCCGACACGGTCTCGGTGACGCTGCACGACGGCGGCACGCGCGACATCACCTTCACGGGCGCCGTCGTGGCGGCGGGCTCGGCGCCGGTGGCCCTGCCGATGCTCCCGGACGATCCGCGGATCGTGAATTCCACCGGGGCGCTGGAACTGCCCGCCGTGCCGCGTCGGCTCCTGGTGATCGGCGGCGGCATCATCGGCCTGGAGATGGCGACCGTCTACAGCGCGCTCGGCGCGCGGGTCGACGTAGTCGAGCGCTTGCCCGGCCTGCTCGAGGGCGTCGACCGGGATCTCGTCGGCGTCTGGACGAAGCGCAACGCTCACCGTTTCGACCGCGTTTTGACGGGGGTCGAGGTCGTCTCCGCCGAGGCGAGACCGGACGGGATCGCCGTGACCTTCTCGGGTGAGGCCGAGCCCGGAACCTACGACCTCGTGCTCCAGGCCGCAGGCCGCCGGCCCAACGGGGCGACGCTCGGTCTCGACGCGGCCGGCGTGGCGCTGGACGGCGGCTTCGTGCCGGTGGACGCCCAGATGCGCACGAACGTGCCGCACATCTTCGCCATCGGCGATTGCGTCGGCCAGCCGATGCTCGCCCACAAGGCGGTGCATCAGGGCCACGTCGCCGCCGAGGCGGCCGCCGGCCATAAGGCCGGGTTCGACGCCGCCGTGATCCCGTCGGTCGCCTACACCGACCCGGAAATCGCCTGGGCCGGCCTCACCGAGACGGCCGCGAAGGCGGCCGGGCGGGCCGTCGAGGTGGCGCGCTTCCCCTGGGCCGCCTCGGGCCGGGCCATCGCCAACGGCGCCGATTACGGTCTGACCAAGCTGCTGTTCGACGCGCAGACCCGGCGCGTCGTCGGCGGCGCCATCGTCGGCCCGAGCGCCGGCGACATGATCGGCGAGGTCGCGCTGGCGATCGAGATGGGCGCCGACGCCACCGATATCGGCCGGACGATCCACCCCCACCCGACCCTCGGCGAGACGATCGGTCTCGCGGCGGAGGCCGGGCTCGGCCTCTGCACCGACCTGCCGCCGGTCGCCCGTCGGTAGACAAGACGTCGGCGCCGGGCCAGTCCGCCCGGCGGCTCGACGGATCGCCGCGTCTTGTATAGATCTCGGCCCGCGTCGCCGGCTCGGCCGGGAAGCCGTCCGGTCGGAGCGTTCTGCCGGCCCCCGATGCGGCGGTACGTGGCGAAGATCTGGTGGTTCAGCTGGGAGGATATGATCCGAGATGCTGTGGCACACCGGACCGTCTTTCCGCCCCGCTGCCCACATCTTGTCATTACTGGCGCGGGATCGATTCTCGCGCGGGGCCCCGCCGCCCGCATCCGCGCTCCGGGTGCCGCCCCTGGCCCTCGCGGTGCTGCTGGGGTCGGTCGCGGTGATCGGGTCGCCGAGCTGGGCGCGTGATGCCGCCGAGGCGCCGAAGCCGGCCGATGCGCCGCCCCCCGCCGACGGGCCGCAGGCGCTCATCGCCTCGCTGCGGAGCCGCATCCTCGCGGCGCACAGCGCGACCTTCGCCCTCGAGAGCTGGTGTGCCGACTACAAGCTCGCCGGAGACCCGCACCTCGTGGCGGAACGCGTGCCCGTGGCCGACAAGCCCCTGACGGCCGCGCAGCGCGCCCGTCTCGCGATCGGCCCGGACGAGCCGGTGCGCTACCGCCGGGTCCGCCTCGCCTGCGGGGACCGCGTCCTGTCCGAGGCGGATAACTGGTACGTGCCGGCCCGGCTCACGCCGGAGATGAACGCGACGCTGGACACCACCCGCACCCCCTTCGGCCGGGTCGTGCGTCCCCTCGCCCCGGTACGCAGCACCGTCGAGGTGCGCGCGCCGGTGCGGAGCGCCGCGCCCGGACCGGACGATCCGCTCTTCGAGATCGACGCCGTGCTGTCGACCGGGGCCGGGCACCCGTTCTGCGAGGTCGTCGAGACGTATCTGGGCGGTGCGCTGCCGCAGGCATCGCGGTAGAACCCGGCCGCGTTCTCGGTTGGGAGGAACAGGTATGGGTTCGAGGTTTCGTCGCACGGTTCTGGCCCTGCTCGCGACGGGCGCGGCGTGCGCGCCGGCCCTGGCGGCCGATCCGGCCGGCGTGTGGCTGACGGAAACCGGCAGTTCGAAGGTCCGCATCGCGCCCTGCGGCGGCGGCTTCTGCGGCACGATCATCAGCGCGCCCGGGAAGGGGCTCGACGCGAAGAACCCGGATCCGGCCCTGCGCGGCCGCAGCGTCGTCGGCGTCCAGATCCTCGACGCGCGACAGCCCGAAGGCGGCGGCTTCTCGGGGTCGCTCTACAACCCGAACGACGGCAAGACCTATTCCGGTTCGCTGAAGCTCACGGGACCCGACTCGCTCGAGGTCTCCGGCTGCGTCATGAGCGTGTTCTGCAAGCGGCAGACCTGGACGCGCGTGAAGTGAGCGCGCGCGGCCGGTGCCGGGGCGAGACGGTGCCGCGTCGCAACATCGCGGGATCGATCGCGCGCGACCGAGGTTGCCAGGGTCTGGAACCAGCAAGGATTCTCATGACCCGGACATGTCTCGCTGCCCTTCTCGCCCTCGCCACCGTCGCGCCGGCCAGCGCCCAGGTCGAGGCCCGGCCCGTCGCGCCCGCTCCCGGCGCGCCGGGCGTGGTGAGCCAGCAGATCGACGCCACCGGGAACGAAGCCGCCGTGAGCTACTCGCCCACCGGCCGGCCGGCCGACACCATCTCCAACAACTCGGCGGCCGCGGGCAATGCCAACCAGCCGTCGCGGGTCGCGCCGCAGGGCGGTGGCGGCGGCGGCAGCCGATGATGGCGCCTGATCCCCGGTGACCCGCGCGGCGCAGGACCCGCGAGGGGGGCCGCGGTGTTCGCCCGGGGCCGGAGCGGGCGCGGAGCCCTCTGGAGGCGACCGCGCCGGTCTCGCGGAGGACGTTCGGGCCGCGCCGGCGACGGTGCGGCCCTTTCGCTGCCCGTCGCGCCTCAGGCGGCCTCGGTGAGGGCCTGCGCGACGGCGTCGAGGGCGGCCTCGGCCCCGGCCCCGTTCGGGCCGCCGGCCTGCGCCATGTCGCGGCGGCCGCCGCCGCCCTTCCCGCCGAGCGCCTCGGCCCCGGCCCGGACCAGCCCGACCGCGTCGTAGCGCGCGGTCAGGTCGTCGGTGACGCCGACCACCAGCCCGGCCTTGCCGTCCGGACCGATGCCGACCACCGCCACGATGCCGGAACCCAGGCGCTTCTTCTCCTCGTCGACGATCGGCTTGAGGTCGCGCATGTCGAGCCCCTCGATGACGGAGCGGCGGAAGGCCACCCCGCCGATCTCGGTCTGCTGCGCGCCAGAGCCCGGGCCGCCCTCGCCGCCCATGGCGAGCTTGCGACGGGTCTCGGCCAGCTCGCGCTCCAGGCGCCGCCGGTCCTCCATCAGCGCGGTCAGGCGGTCGGGCGCCTCAGAGACCGGCGCCTTGAGGATACCGGCGAGCCCCGCCAGCGTCCGGGCCTCCTCGGCCCGGTGACGGCGCGCGGCGTCGGCGGTCAGCGCCTCGATCCGGCGCACGCCCGCGCCCACCGCGCTCTCGGCCACGATGGTGATCGCCCCGATATCGCCGGTGCGCGCGGCGTGGGTGCCGCCGCAGAGCTCCACGGAGAAGTTCTTGGCGCGCGGCTGCGCGGCGTCGCCGTCGACCGGCAGCCCCATCGAGACCACCCGCACCTCGTCGCCGTACTTCTCGCCGAACAGCGCGCGGGCGCCCGACGCGATCGCGTCGTCCACGGCCATCAACTTCGTGACGACGGGCGCGTTCTGCAGCAGCACCGCGTTGGCGATGTCCTCGACGCGGCCGAGCTCGTCGGCCTCGATCGGCTTCGGGTGGCTGATGTCGAAGCGCAGCCGGTCGGGGCTGACCAGCGAGCCCTTCTGGGCGACGTGGTCGCCCAGCACCTGCCGCAGGGCCTCGTGGAGCAGGTGGGTGGCCGAGTGGTTGGCCCGGATCGCCCTGCGGCGGGCGTTGTCGACCTTCAGCTCGACCGGCTGGTCGAGGCTCACCGTCCCCTCTTCCACGGTGACGTGGTGGACGAACACGTCGCCGAGCTTCTTCTGGGTGTCGGTCACCCGCGCCCGCACGCCCGGCGCCAGGATCAGGCCGGTATCGCCGACCTGGCCGCCCGATTCGCCGTAGAACGGCGTCTGGTTGACGAGAACGAGGCCGGTCTGGCCCGCCTCGAGGGCCTTCACCTCGGCGCCGTCGCGCAGGAGCGCGGTCACGATGCCCTCGGCGGTCTCGGTCTCGTAGCCCAGGAACTCGGTGGCGCCGACGCGCTCGCGCAGGCCGAACCACACCGTCTCGGTTGCCGCCTCGCCCGAGCCCTTCCAGGCCTCGCGGGCCGCCTGCTTCTGGCGCTGCATCGCGGCCGCGAAGGCGTCGGTGTCCACGCCGATGCCGCGGGCCTTGAGGGCGTCCTGCGTCAGGTCGAGGGGGAAGCCGTAGGTGTCGTAGAGGGTGAAGGCGGTCTCGCCGGAGAGCTTGTCGCCCTCCCGGAGGTCGCGGCTCTCGGCGTCGAGGATCGACAGGCCCCGCTCCAGGGTGCGGCGGAAGCGGGTCTCCTCCAGCTTCAGCGTCTCGGCGATCAGGCTCTCGGCCCGCATCAGCTCCGGGTAGGCCTGGCCCATCTCGCGCACGAGGGTCGGCACGAGGCGGAACATGGTGGGCTCGCGGGCCCCCAGGATCTCGGCGTGGCGCATGGCGCGGCGCATGATCCGGCGCAGCACGTAGCCGCGGCCCTCGTTGCCCGGCAGCACGCCATCGGCCACCAGGAAGGAGGCCGCCCGCAGGTGGTCGGCGATCACCCGGTAGGACGCCATCGTGGCCGGCTCCGGCGCCCGCGAGACCGCGTGGGCCACGGCGTCGATCAGGGCGCGGAACAGGTCGGTGTCGTAGTTCGAGTGGACGCCCTGGAGGATCGCCGCCATGCGCTCCAGGCCCATGCCGGTGTCGATCGACGGCCGCGGCAGCGGGTTCCGGACGCCCGGCTCCAGCTGCTCGTACTGCATGAACACGAGGTTCCAGAACTCGAGGAAGCGGTCGCCGTCCTCGTCCGGCGAGCCGGGCGGGCCGCCCTGCAGCGCCGGGCCCTGGTCGATGAAGATCTCCGAGCAGGGGCCGCAGGGGCCGGTATCGCCCATCTGCCAGAAATTGTCGGAGGTCCCGATCCGGATGATCTTGTCGTCGGAGAAGCCGGCGATCTTCTTCCACAGGCCTGCGGCCTCGTCGTCGTCGGCGTAGACGGTAACGAGGAGCTTGTCGGGCTTGAGGCCGAACTCCTTGGTGATCAGCGTCCAGGCCAGCTCGATCGCCCGGTCCTTGAAGTAGTCACCGAACGAGAAGTTGCCGAGCATCTCGAAGAACGTGTGGTGGCGCGCCGTGTACCCGACATTGTCGAGGTCGTTGTGCTTGCCGCCGGCCCGCACGCATTTCTGCGCCGTCGTCGCCCGGTCGTAGGCGCGCTTCTCCATGCCGGTGAAGACGTTCTTGAACTGCACCATGCCGGCGTTCGTGAACATCAGCGTCGGGTCGTTCTTCGGCACGAGGCTCGAGGACGGCACGACCTCGTGGCCCGCCTTGGCGAAGTAGTCGAGGAAGGTCGACCGGATCTCGTTGACGCCGCTCATCGGGGCTGACTCTGGCAGTACGGACGGGAAAGGGCGGCCGCGCGTCATCCGCCCGGCGCCCGCATGGCGCCCTCTTAAGGAGGGATGCCGCGCGAGTCACGGGCGGCCTGCCCCGAAATCTCCACGGGACGCCGCAACTCGGCCACAAGCGCGGCCGTGTTGTCGCCACATCTGTCAAGCGATGGTGAGTCCGTAGCGCCACAGCGGCGTGTGGAGAGTCGGGATAACGATGCAGGGCCGCACGGTCGGATCGCCGAGGACCATCACCGGCAAGCAGGGCCATTTCGGCTCGGGCCGCGCCGACGTGATCGCCGCACAGCCCATGCTGGGCCGTGCCCATGGCAGCCGCCCCGCGCTGTTCCGCTCCCTGCTCACCGTCTCGATGATCGCCGGCGGCCTCAGCGCTGCTCTGATCGGGTCGGGCGTGGACCTCGCCAAGGTTGGCCTGTCGCCGGCCGTGTCGGTGGCGGAGGCCGCCACCGAGCTCCCGATGCCGCGCCCGCGCATCCACACCGTCGCCCTCAGCACCCCGCTGGAGCAGACGCCGCTGCGCGCCGCCGCGAGCTTCGCCCCGGTGCACGACCTCGACACCGAGCTCGGCTCCAACACGGTCGACCGCGTGTCGTACGACTTCCTGCTCTCCGAGAGCGCCGTCGGCGACCCGAACGACATCCTCGAGTTCGGCCCGATGAAGATCCGGCGCCACCTCGTGCAGACGATCGTCCGGGCGGCCCAGGCGGTCCAGACCGATCCGGTGCTGCTGATGGCGGTGGCCGACAAGGAGTCGAGCTTCGTCACGGCGGTCCAGGCCAAGACCTCCTCGGCGACGGGGCTCTACCAGTTCATCGAGCGGACCTGGCTCGGCGTGGTCCGCGACTTCGGCGCCAAGTACGGGCTGGAGAAGGACGCCGCGCTGATCACCTCCGACGCCAACGACCGTCCCGTGATCACCGATCCGGCGGAGCGCGCCCGGGTGCTGGAACTCCGCCGCGACCCGTACCTCTCGGCGCTGATGGCCGGCGAGATGCTGAAGCGCGACGCGGCCCGCATCGCCCTGCGCATCGGCCGCGAGCTGACCCTCGGCGAGGTCTACCTCGCCCACTTCCTCGGGCCGGACGACGCCGAGGAGTTCCTCGCCAACGTCGTGAACAAGCCGGCCGCCGCCGCGGCGGCCCTGCTCCCGGGCCCGGCCCGGGCCAACCGCTCGATCTTCTTCGCCGCCGGGCGCTTCGTCGGGCGCGGTCGCCACCGCAAGCCCCTGAGCCTGTCGGTCGCGCAGGTGCACGAGAAGTTCGAGGCGATGATGAGCACCCGCGGGACGCGCTACCAGAACGTCCGCCAAGTCTCTGGAATCATGGCGTATGCCGACGCCGACGCCGGGCTCGCCACGCAGTAACGGCTCTGTGACGCCGGGCGGGATTCCGAACGCCCGGCGCAACCAGCGGCGGATTGCCGACTTTCCTCCTTCGAGCGCCGCATCCTCGGGCGGCGCGGAAGTCGACTTCGGGGGGAGTCCTTGAAAAAGCACCAGACGAGCGCACCCCTGCCGCTCACCGATACGCTGTCACCGGGTATTCCGCTCGATCAGATCGGTCAGAAACTGGCGTCGTTCTACGATGATCTGGTCACCGAGGGCGTGCCCGAGCATCTGGCGGCCCTGGTCCGCCGCGTCCGGCAGAACGAGGGCGACGAGACCGCCCCGGGCGCGCCGAGCGTCGTGGCGGCCGAGGCCGGCCCACCGCGTCTCGCGCTCGTCGTGGAGGACGACCCCGAGATCCGCGCGCTGGCCGAGACCCTCTTGGAGGAAACCGAGCTCGACGTCGTCGGCTGCGACAGCGCCGAGGCCGCCCTGTCGGTCCTCCAGGCGCGCGGGGGCGACGTCGCCCTCGTCTTCGCCGACGTGCGGCTGGCCGGCGAGATGGACGGCCTCCAGCTCGCCCGCGCGGTGGCGACCCTCTGGCCCCGGGCCCGTCTGGTGATCACCTCGGGCCACGGCATTCCCCGGCCCGAGCTGCCGGCCGAGGCCGTCTTCATCGCCAAGCCGTGGCGCCCCCTCGACGTGCTGGTCGAGGCCGAGCGCGCCGCCGCCGACCCGGCCCCGCCGGTGGTCTGAGGCATTCCGCGCGGCCGGGCCCGGCCCTTGCATCGCCGGTGACCGCGTCGGCGCGAGCCCGGAGCCTGCGACCTTGCCGATCCTCTCCGTCCGCCACCGCACGGTCTACCGGTACCGGCGTCCGGTCGCCTTCGGCGAGCACCGGATCATGTTCCGGCCGCGCGACAGCTACGATCAGCGGCTCATCGCGGCGACCCTCGACATCGCCCCGGAGCCGGCCACCCTGCGCTGGCTGTTCGACGTGTTCGGCAATTGCGTGGCGGTCGCGACCTTCGACACCCGCGCCGAGACCCTGACCTTCGACTGCGGCATCACCCTCGACCACACCCCGGAGCACGCGCCGGTCTTCCCGCTGGCGCCGCACGCGACCCACTACCCGTTCGGCTACGGGGCCGAGGACATGCCGGACCTCGCCCGCTCCATCGAGCGGCAATGGCCGGACCCGCGGCACGAGGTCGATGCCTGGGCGCGGAGCTTCCTGCCGCCGCAGGGCCGCATCCCGACGCAGGAGCTGCTGGCCGCCATGACGCGCAGCGTGCGGGCGAACTTCACCTACCTCGCCCGCTCCGAGAAGGGCGTGCAGGACCCGTTGACGACCCTGCGCACGAAGCTCGGCTCGTGCCGGGACTTCGCGGTGCTGATGATGGAGGGCGTCCGGGCGCTCGGCATGGCCGCCCGCTTCGTCTCCGGATACCTCTACAACCCGCGCAACGACCGGGCGCGCCACGTCGGCGGCGGCTCCACCCACGCGTGGCTGCAGGTCTACCTCCCGGGCGCCGGCTGGGTCGAGTTCGACCCGACCAACGGCATCGTGGGCAATCGCGACCTGATCCGGGTGGCGGTGACCCGCGATCCGGCCCAGGCCGTGCCCCTGCACGGCTCCTTCTTCGGCCTCGCCAGCGACGATCTCGGCATGCGCGTCGACGTCGACGTGGTGGAGCTGCCCGCCGACGGGCCGGCGGCCCGAACCGTGCAGGGGCCGGAGACGTCCCTGGCGCGTTGAGTTCGCGCGCACCCGGACCCGGAACGAGCGTGCGTGGCGACTCCGCGCGGACGGCGACGAGAGCAAGGTGGCCCGATGAAGATCAGGACCGGTTTCGATATCGCCTTCACGCTGTCGCAGCCGACACCGATGATCCTGATGCTGAGCGTCCATCCCTCGCGGATCGACGACGTGCTGACCCCGCACGCGATCGGGTTCGATCCGCCGCTCGAGGCGCGGACGTACCGGGACGGCTTCGACAACATCTGCCACCGCATCATCGCGCCGCCCGGTCAGCTGACGATCGCGGCCGACTTCACGGTCCAGGATTCGGGCGAGCCCGATCCGGTCGTGCCGGACGCCCGGCAGATCCCGGTCCAGGACCTGCCCGACGACGTCCTGATCTTCCTCCTGGGCTCGCGCTACTGCGACACCGACAAGCTCTCGCAGACCGCGTGGTCCCTGTTCGGCGGCACGCCGGAGGGCTGGAGCCGCGTCCAGGCGATCGTCGACTACACGCACGAGCGGATCCGCTTCGACTATCAGCGCGCCGACGCGACCCGGAGCGCGCACGACGCCTTCATGCAGCGCGAGGGCGTGTGCCGGGACTTCGCCCACCTGGCGATCACCCTGTGCCGGTGCATGAACATCCCGGCGCGCTACGCCACCGGCTACCTCGGCGATATCGGCGTGCCGAAGGACCCGGCGCCGATGGACTTCTCCGCGTGGTTCGAGGTCTTCCTCGAAGGGCCCGAGGGGCCGCGCTGGTACACGTTCGACGCCCGCCACAACCGGCCCCGCATCGGCCGCATCGTCATGGCCCGCGGCCGCGACGCCACCGACTGCGCCATCTCGACGAATTTCGGCTACGCGCACCTCGCGCGCTTCGACGTCCACACGGACGAGGCCCCCTGAGCCGCGCACGCGTTCGTGATCTCGCGCACCGCACGGCCAAGCCGACCTGCGTATTCCGCCGGACAGCAAATTCCGGGCGGAAGTATGGAACTGCCCGCCCATGCTCACGCTTGTAATGGCAAAGGTTATTGCACAGGTAGGCCACTCATGAAGACCACGGTCACCGCACTCGCCGCGCTCCTCGGCGTGTCTGTTCTTGCCGCCACGCCCGTCCTCGCCGCTTCGTCGTACGATCCCTTCGGCACGGATAATGCCGACGAGTACTACTCCGATCAGGGACAGTACGGTTACCAGGGCTCTTACGCCCCGGGCTACGGCCAGGGTGTGCAGGCCGCGCCGCAGGCGCAGGTCCAGCCGATCCCCCGCGAGATCGTCGCGTTCAACGGGCCCTACGCGCCCGGCACGATCGTGGTCTCCACCGCCGAGCGGCGCCTGTACTACGTGCTCGGCAACGGTGAGGCGATCCGCTACGGCGTCGGCGTCGGCCGTCCGGGCTTCAGCTGGAGCGGCACCAACAAGATCACCGCCAAGCGCGAGTGGCCGTCGTGGACGCCCCCGAAGGCCATGATCGCCCGTCGTCCCGACCTGCCGCGCTACATGGCGGGCGGCATCGAGAACCCCCTCGGCGCCCGGGCCATGTATATCGGCAGCACCGAGTACCGCATCCACGGCTCCAACGAGCCGGACACGATCGGTCAGGCGGTCTCGTCTGGCTGCATCCGGATGACCAACGACGACGTCACCGACCTGTACGAGCGCGTGAAGGTCGGCGCCAAGGTCGTCGTCCTGAACTGAGGGCGCGGCGCGGGATCACCCGCGCCCTTGGCCCGCCTGTGCCGCACGGGCCGCGTCATCCCACCCGGGGGGCGCGGCCCGTCGCGTGTGCGGTCGCCTGCGCGGGGCCGCGCCTCAGGGAACGACGCGGCCGACGGCCGTCTGCGGCGGGCTAAACGAGGCGATCGGCATGTCGCAGAAGCAGCGCACGCCGAGGGGCCGCGGGCCCGGCAGCGGGCAGGAGAACGGCTTCGGGCCGGTGATCCCCTGCTGGACGGCGTCGCAATTGTAGCCGACCGGGGCGCGCTGCGCCCGGCGCGGGACCGGCCGGTAACCGCCGTCGTAGCCAGGATCGTCGTAGTACTGGGCGAAGGCCGCGCCACTCGGAGCGACGGCGGCGAGCGCCAGGGTGGCGACCGCCAGACGGAGAGGTCCACGCAGGCCGGATCGGCCGGAAACAGTGAGGCGCATCCCTGAACCCTTCACTCGGCGCGGACTCAACGCGTCCGCCCGGCGGCTCTCGGCGGCAATACCGGCGAAAACGAGACGGCCCGCCCCCGGATCGGGAGCGGGCCGCGGCCCCGTTCGTCGGTGCGAGCCTCAGTGCGACGCGCGCTCGGCGGCGTCCTGGGCGTTCTGGGCCGTCTGCTTCGCGGCGTCCTGGCCCTGCTCCATGGCCTTGCGGGCCTCGTCGGCACCCTGCTGCATCGCCGACTTGGCGCGCTCGGCGCCCTGCTGCATCGCGCTCTGCGCGAGGCCGCTGAACTCCTTCGCCTGGGCCTGGATGGCGGCGAACTGGCTGCGGACGAACTCGGCCTGGTGCTGCATCGCCTCCTGCATGTCCCGGGAGCGGACGAGCTTCTGGGCGAGGTCGAAGGCCGCGTTCACGTTCTGCTCGGCATACTCGAAGCCGCGCGAGGACGCGTCCAGCGCGTTGGAGCGCGCCAGCTCGGCCGAGCCCTGCACGGTGTCGGCGGTGCGGCGAGCCGCGCCGATGAAGCTGTCGAACGCCTTCCGGGCCTGCTCGACGCTCTTCTCGGCGAAGTCGCGCATCTCGGCCGGAACTTCGTAGTTCGGGGGGTTGCTCATACGTCGTCTCCTCTCTTCATTGGCCTGTGGATGGCGCTTTGTGCGGTGCACAATAACTGATTCGCCGCCATATGCCACCCGCGCTCACGGCGTTAAGGTTGACATAACGTAAACGTGTGACGGTTGCGCCGAGAGTCCAGCGCCGCGGCGCGGGGGAGTTTACAATAGGGCTACGGTCGCGCGCGTTTCTCGGGCAAAGCGGGACCGTGGAGCGTCAGGATCGCGTTAGGGTTCGAGGTCGCGGGCTTTGGAGACGACAGTGACACCGACGGCCGCTGCAGCCCCGCCCGGGCTGGGGACTGCCTTCGCGACCTGGGAGCGCCTGCCCGCGCTGGCGGCCGCGCTGGGCGCGCGCGACGCCGTGCATCTCGTGATCGATCCGTCGGAGGCCCGGATCCTGTCCGCGTCCGAAGCTGCGGCAGGTCTCGCCGCGGTTCTGGACGGCCCGGCCCTCGCCGACCTGACCCGGCAGATCGCGAACGCGGTGGCGGGCGACGCCGCGCCCCGCCTCGCGCGCCTGCGCCTCGATGTCCGCCGGATCGCGCCGCCGGTTCTGTGCTGGCTGGCGCGCGGCGCGCAGGCCGACGGCCGGCCCGCGATCCTCGTCGTCCCAACCGCGCCGGTGGCGACTGGCCGCGCGCGTCCGATCCGCCCGGTCGATCCACCGGTCGACGCGACCGCCGGGCATCCCGTGGCGGCGCGGGTGCTTCTCCAGGAGCCGCAATCTCAGGAGCCGCAATCTCAGGAGCCGCAATCTCAGGAGCCGCAATCGCCTCCGGCGACGCCGCTCCGGCGCGACGACCGCTTCCTCTGGCGCCTCGATGCCGCGGGCGTGCTGACGACCCTCACAGGCCCGGAGGCGCTGGCGGGTCTGGTCGGGCAGCGCTGGCAGGACCTCGCCGAGAGCGGGCGCCTCGCCGGCGCCGACGCCGTGCTGGCGGCCCTGCGCGACCGGCGCACCTTCCGCGGGGAACCGGCGGTCCTCGATGGCGGCACCGGGGCGTTTCGGGTCGACCTGTCCGGGGCCCCGCTGGGTCGGGGCGACGCGGCCTTCTCGGGCTTCGGCGGCTTCGGCCTGATCCGCGGCGCCCCGGCCGGCAGCCCGAGACCGGTCGCGCCGCCGGAGCCGACCCCGGAGCGCGTTCCCGAGCCCGTGCCCTCCGCGACGCCGGAGCCGGCAACGTCCGAGGTTGCCGAGCCCGCTGCTGGCCCGGCCGGGACCGGCGACGCCGCGATCCCTGCCGCGGTCGAGGCGGATCCCGTCGCCGCGCCGCTGTCGAACGACGAGCACGCCGCGTTCCGCGAGATCGCCCGCGCGCTGGGCGCCCGCTACGCCGGTGACGAGGCCGGATCGGGGTCGCCCCGGACCGCGGGCGGGGCGGTGATGCCGTTCCCGGCGCCGCAGGCCGGTCCGGCGGAGACCGGCGCGACCGCCGCGGAACCCGAAGTCGAGACCGGGACGGTGGAGGCCGAGCCGGTCGCCGAAGCGCCGCCGTCCACGGAATCCGATCTTCTCGGCGGATTGCCGGTGCCGGTGCTGGTCCATCGCGGCGGAGCGATCGTCGCGGCGAACCGCGCCTTCCTCGATCTGACCGGCCATCCCGACCTGCCGAGCCTCGCGCGCCTCGGTCTCCCGGGATTGCTGCCCGGCCTCCCCCCGACGGGGACAGCCGACCCGTCCGCGCGCCGGACGACCGTCGCGACGGCCGACGGCGGCGCCCGTCCCGTCGAACTCCGGGCCGGCGCCCTCCCCTGGTCGGGCGCGACCGCGACCTGCCTGGTCGTGCGCCCGGTCGAGGACGCCGACGTCGCCGACGCCCTCACGGCCGAGCGCCTCGCCCGCGCCGCTGAGACCGAGCGGACGGCCAGAGCCGAGGCGACTCTGGACGCGCTGGACACGGGCGTCGTCACGGTCGACGGGGCCGGGCGCATCGTCGCGCTGAACCGCGCGGCGGCCGGCCTGTTCGGCTGCGATCCGCGCGAGATCGTCGGCAGCAGCTTCGTCACGCTCTTCGACCGGGAGAGCGTCCTGACGGTCGCCGATGCCCTGAGGGGCACCGCCCCGGGGCGGCGGATCGTGCGCATCGACGGCGCTCCGATGTCGCTGATCGTGGCGGCGACGGCGGGCCGGCGCGTGGCCCAGATCGCCCGAGCCGAGGACGAGGCCCTCGCGCGGAGCGCGGAGGGCGGCCCGGAGCCCGCGCCGGGTCGCGCCGATGCCCTCGACCGGCTCGGCTGCGCCGTCCGCGAGCCCGTGTCCGGGATCGTCGACCTCGCCGGCGCGATGCTGAAGGAACCGTTCGGCCCGCTCGGGGACGCGCGCTACCGGGGTTGCCTCGCCGAGATCAAGGCCTCGGGCGAGGCGATGCTGGAGCGCGTCGGGAAGCTCCTGGACCTCGCCGCCGTCGAGGCCGGCGCGCTGCAGCTAGAGCCGCGCGCCCTCGACCTCAACGACGTCGTGGCGAGCTGTGTCGCCCAGCTGCAGGGGGAGGCGGCGCGGGGGCGCATCGTGATGCGGACGAGCTTCTCGACCGATATCGGCGATCTGGAGGCCGACGAGCGTTCGGTCAGCCGTGCCGCCAGCTTGGTGATCGAGAACGCGATCCGACGCTCCACGGCCGGCAGCCAGATCATCGTGTCCACCGGGTCCGCCGAGCGGGCGGGGATCGCCGTGCGGGTGCGCGAGACCGGTGCCGGCCACGCGCCGCGGGCGGCAGCGCCGCAGGGCGATGTCGAGGACGGGCTGGCGCTGCCGCGCGCGCTCGTGGAGGCCAATGGCGGGCGCCTGCAGCTCTCCGCCCGACCGGAAGACGGCACGCTCGTGGAGATCATCATGCCCGCGCGGCGGGCGGCCAACGGCTAGGGGCGAGCGCGGGCCCCCGGGAGCGGAAACAGAGGGCCGCCGGTGACAGCGGCCCCGGGCGCGCGCGCTTGACAGCGCAGCATCGAAGCCCCAATCAGCCCTTACATTGCGCCCAATCTATTCACGGGAATTGAGCTGCGCAGGAGTGCGCCAAACTGCGATGATATCGTCATCGTAGATTGGCGGCTACGTTACTTTGGAAGTCCTGGCTGCGCGGCGGAGACCGCGATACGATCGGGCGCCAAAACAGGGATGGGACGCCATGGTAGGCAAGGTGATCGAGGTTCAATCCGCGTGGCGCGAGGGTGCGCACGTGGACGATGCCAAGTACCGGGAGATGTACGCGGCTTCGGTCGCCGATCCCAACGCGTTCTGGGCCGAGCACGGCAAGCGCATCGACTGGATGAAGCCGTTCTCGACGGTGAAGAACACCAGTTTCGAGCCGGGCAAGGTCTCGATCAAGTGGTTCGAGGACGGCAAGACCAACGTCGCCCATAACTGTGTTGATCGCCATCTCGAGACCCGCGGCGACCAGACCGCGATCATCTGGGAAGGCGACAACCCCGACGAATCCAAGCACATCACCTACCGCGAGCTGCACGCGCAGGTCTGCCGGATGGCCAACGTCCTGCGCAACCGCGGCGTCGGCAAGGGCGACCGCGTCACGCTCTACATGCCGATGGTGCCGGAAGCCGCCTACGCGATGCTCGCCTGCGCGCGACTCGGGGCGATCCACGCCATCGTGTTCGGCGGGTTCTCGCCGGATTCCCTCGCCTCGCGCATCCAGGGCTGCGGCTCCAAGGTGGTGATCACCGCCGACGAGGGCCTGCGCGGCGGCCGCAAGGTGCCGCTGAAAGCCAATGTCGACGAGGCGATCAAGCGCCTCGGGACCGACCTCGTCGACCACGTGATCGTCGTGCGCCGCACCGGCGGCAGCGTCGCCATGGAGGCGGGCCGGGACGTCTACTACGACGAGGCCGCCGAGCAGGTGACGGACGAGTGCCCCGCCGTGGCGGTGGAGGCCGAGCACCCGCTCTTCATCCTCTACACCTCGGGCTCGACCGGGCAGCCGAAGGGCGTGGTGCACACCACCGGCGGTTACCTCGTCTACGCGTCTATGACGCACGAGTACGTCTTCGATTACCGCGAAGGCGACGTGTACTGGTGCACCGCCGATGTCGGCTGGGTCACGGGCCACAGCTACATCGTGTACGGGCCGCTCGCGAACGGCGCCACGACGCTGATGTTCGAGGGCATCCCGACCTACCCGTCGTCCTCCCGCTTCTGGGAAGTGGTCGACAAGCACAAGGTCAACATCTTCTACACGGCGCCGACCGCGATCCGCTCGCTGATGGGCGGCGGCGAGGGCCCGGTGAAGAAGACCTCGCGGCAATCGCTCCGCGTGCTGGGCTCCGTGGGCGAGCCGATCAACCCGGAAGCCTGGGAGTGGTACTACAACGTCGTCGGCGACAAGCGCTGCTCGATCGTCGACACGTGGTGGCAGACCGAGACCGGCGGCATTCTGATCACCCCGCTGCCGGGCGCCACCGCCCTGAAGCCGGGCTCGGCGACCCGGCCGTTCTTCGGCGTGAAGCCCGAGATGGTCGACGCCGAGGGCAAGGTCCTGGAGGGCGCCTGCGAGGGCAATCTCTGCATCGCCGATTCCTGGCCGGGCCAGATGCGCACGGTCTACGGCGACCACGAGCGCTTCGAGCAGACCTACTTCTCGACCTACCTGGGCAAGTACTTCACCGGCGACGGCGCCCGCCGCGACGCGGACGGCTACTACTGGATCACCGGCCGGGTCGACGACGTCATCAACGTCTCGGGCCACCGGATGGGCACTGCCGAGGTCGAGTCGTCCCTGGTCGCCCACCCGAAGGTGGCCGAGGCCGCGGTGGTGGGCTACCCGCACAACGTGAAGGGCCAGGGCATCTACGCCTACGTGACCCTGAACGACGGCGAGGAGGGCGACGACGCCCTGCGCAAGGAGCTCGTGACCTGGGTCCGCAAGGATATCGGGCCGATCGCCTCGCCGGACCTGATCCAGTTCGCGCCCGGCCTGCCCAAGACCCGCTCGGGCAAGATCATGCGCCGGATCCTGCGCAAGATCGCCGAGGACGATTTCAGCTCGCTCGGCGACACCTCGACGCTCGCCGAGCCGGCTGTCGTCGACGACCTGATCGAGAACCGGCAGAACCGGGGCTGATCGCACCCGCGCCGCCCCGGCGGCGCGGGCTCGGACTTGGGCGGGTGCCGGGGCGGCGCCCGCTCTCAACAAGAACCACGACTCTCAACGCGAAGAACCGGGGGGCCGGAGCAGGCCCTCGCGGGAGGAACACCCATGAGCGGCACGACACTGAACACCCGAGGGCGCACGGCGCCCCCGGGAACACGCCCACGCGAGATCGCCGCCGATCCGCAGGTCGAGCGGATCGCCCGAACTCCCGAGTTCCAGCAGCTCGTTCATGAGCGCACCCGCTTCGCCTGGATCCTGACGATCCTGATGCTGGTCGTCTATTTCGGCTTCATCGGCTTGATCGCCTTCGACAAGTCGCTCCTCGCCGTGAAGGTCGGCGGCACCGCCTCCCTCGGCCTGTTCGCGGGCGTGTTCGTGATCCTGTTCGCCTTCGCGCTCACGGGGGTCTACGTCGCGCGGGCCAACACGCGCTTCGACGCGCTGAGCGAAGCCCTGAAGCGGAGCGTGGCCCGATGAACCGCCTCCTTCTCGGCCTGACGCTCGCCACGATCGTCGCGAGCGCCGCCTACGCGGCCGGCCCGGATCTCGGTGCCGTCGCGCAATCGGCCACGAACTGGCCGGCCATCCTGATGTTCCTGTTCTTCGTGCTGCTGACGCTCGGCATCACCTACCGGGCCGCCAAGGGCACCAAGTCGGCCGCCGACTTCTACGCGGCGGGCGGCGGCATCTCGGCCGGCACCAACTCGCTGGCGATCGCCGGCGACTACATGTCGGCGGCCTCGTTCCTCGGCATCTCCGGCCTCGTCTACACCTCGGGCTTCGACGGGCTGATCTACTCGACGGGCTTCCTGGTTGGCTGGCCCATCGTGCTGTTCCTGATCGCGGAGCGCCTGCGCAACCTCGGCAAGTTCACCTTCGCCGACGTGGCGAGCTTCCGGCTCGACCAGACCGCGATCCGCATCATCTCGGCGGTGGGCACCCTGGTGGTGGTGGCCTTCTACCTGATCGCCCAGATGGTCGGCGCGGGGAAGCTGATCCAGCTCCTCTTCGGCCTGCCCTACCTCTACGCGGTGATCATCGTCGGCGTCCTGATGATCGTCTACGTCGCCTTCGGCGGCATGAAGGCGACCACCTGGGTGCAGGTGATCAAGGCCTGCCTGCTGCTCGGCGGCGCGACCTTCATGGCCGGCGCGGTGCTGCTGAAGTACGGCTTCAACCCGGAAGTGCTGTTCGCCAGCGCCGTTCAGGTCCACCCGAAGGGCGACGCCATCATGGCGCCGGGCGGCCTCGTGTCGAACCCGGTCGAGGCGATCTCGCTCGGCGTCGGCCTGATGTTCGGCACCGCCGGCCTGCCGCACATCCTCATGCGGTTCTTCACGGTCTCGGACGCCCAGGCCGCCCGCAAGTCGGTGTTCTACGCCACCGGCCTGATCGGCTACTTCTACATCCTGACCTTCATCATCGGCTTCGGCGGCATCGCGCTGCTGATGTCGGACCCGGTCTACTTCAAGCTCGGGCCGGCCGGCGCCTTCGACAAGCTGAAGGACATGATCGGCGGCACCAACATGGTGGCGGTGAATCTCGCCAACGCGGTGGGCGGGCCGTACTTCCTCGGCTTCATCTCCGCGGTGGCCTTCGCGACGATCCTCGCGGTCGTCGCCGGGCTCACGCTCGCCGGGGCCTCGGCGATCAGCCACGACCTCTACGCCCAGGTGATCGCCCGCGGGCGCACCACCGAGAAGCACGAGGTCAACCTGTCGAAGATCTCGGCCGTGGTGATCGGGATCGTGGCGATCTACCTCGGCTACGTGTTCGAGAACCAGAACGTCGCCTTCATGGTCGGCCTCGCCTTCGCGGTGGCGGCGAGCTGCAACTTTCCGGTGCTGGCCATGTCGATCCTCTGGCGCGGCACCACTACCTGGGGCGCGCTCGCCGGCGGCCTCGTCGGCCTGCTCGCGGCGGTGATCATGGTGGTGCTGTCGAAGGCCGTGTGGGTGACGACGCTGGGCAACCCCGCCCCGCTCTTCCCCTACGACAACCCGGCGCTGTTCTCGATGCCGCTGGCCTTCGCGACGATCTGGGTCGTCTCCCTCGTGGACAAGTCCCGCCGGGCCCAGCGCGAGCGGGCCGCCTTCGAGGCGCAGTACGTGCGCTCCGAGACCGGCATCGGGGCGGCCGGCGCGCACGCGCACTGACGGTCTTCCCAGGCCTCGAACGGGTGGAGGGCGCGGCGCGAGCCGCGCCCTTCGTCGTTCCGGTGACAACTCGGTGCGCGCCCGTGTTGATGGGGGTCTTCACGATCGCTTTACCTGTTGACCGCCCCGTTCCGTGCGATAACGCATAGGTGATCTGCGCCGTGCGCAGAACCGCCCGGGAATCGGGCCGGTGAGGGGGCGATCCGTGTCGCGGGAAGCCCGAATGCGTCTGGGAGGACCTGTTTCATGGCTGTGGCAACCGCGAGTGCGCGGACAGGGGACGCCGCGAGGCCGATGACGTCGGCCGAGAAGCGGGTGATCTTCGCGTCCTCGCTCGGCACCGTGTTCGAGTGGTACGATTTCTATCTCTACGGCTCGCTGGCGGCGATCATCGGCGCGCAATTCTTCTCGGCCTACCCGCCGGCCACGCGCGACATCTTCGCCCTGCTGGCCTTCGCGGCCGGCTTCATCGTCCGCCCGTTCGGCGCCCTCGTGTTCGGCCGCGTCGGCGACCTCGTCGGCCGCAAATACACCTTCCTCGTCACGATCCTGATCATGGGTCTGTCGACCTTCATCGTCGGCATCCTGCCCAACGCGGCGACCATCGGCATCGCGGCCCCGATCATCCTGATCGTCCTGCGCCTCGCCCAGGGCCTCGCGCTCGGTGGCGAGTACGGCGGCGCGGCGACCTACGTGGCCGAGCACGCCCCCAACGGCCGGCGCGGCTTCTACACGAGCTGGATCCAGACGACCGCGACCCTGGGTCTGTTCCTGTCGCTGATGGTGATCCTGGCGACCCGGACCATCACCGGCGAGGCCGCCTTCGCCGAGTGGGGCTGGCGCATCCCGTTCCTGGTCTCGGTGCTGCTGCTCGGCATCTCGGTCTGGATCCGCCTCCAGCTCTCCGAATCGCCGGCCTTCCAGAAGATGAAGGAGGAGGGCAAGACCTCGAAGGCGCCGCTCACAGAGGCGTTCGGCCAGTGGCGGAACGCGAAGTTCGCGATCATCGCCCTGTTCGGGCTCGTCGCCGGTCAGGGCGTGGTCTGGTACACGGGCCAGTTCTACGCGCTGTTCTTCCTGCAATCGATCCTGAAGGTCGACGGCTACACGGCCAACCTGCTGATCGCGTGGTCGCTGCTCTTCGGCACCGGCTTCTTCGTGGTCTTCGGCTGGCTGTCCGACAAGATCGGCCGCAAGGTCATCATCCTGGCGGGCTGCGCGATCGCGGCGGCGACGTTCTTCCCGATCTTCAAGGGGATCACCTCGACGGCCAACCCGAAGCTCGAGGCGGCGATCGAGAACGTGAAGGTGACGGTGACGGCCGATCCGGCCGCCTGCGGAACCCTGTTCAACCCGGTCGGGACCCGGGTGTTCACCCAGCCCTGCGACCTCGCCCGCGACTTCCTGTCGAAGTCGTCGGTTCGCTACTCGACCGCCCCCGGCGCGGCCGGCCAGCCCACCACGATCCGGGTCAACGACACCGAGATCCCGTACCCGCAGGGCGGCAACGTCGAGGCCAACAAGGCCACGACCGCCGCGCTGCAGGCCGCGGGCTACCCGAAGGCCGGCGACCCCGAGATCGTCAAGATGTCGAACCCGTTCGACATCTTCCGGCCGCAGGTCGCGCAGGTGATCGGCCTGCTGTTCATCCTCGTGCTCTTCGTCACGATGGTCTACGGCCCGATCGCCGCCATGCTGGTGGAGCTGTTCCCGACCCGGATCCGCTACACCTCGATGTCGCTGCCCTACCATATCGGCAACGGCTGGTTCGGCGGCCTCCTGCCGGCGACCGCCTTCGCCATGGTGGCCCAGACCGGCGACATCTATTTCGGCCTCTGGTACCCGATCGTCATCGCGGTCGCGACAGTGATCATCGGCGTGTTCTTCGTGCCGGAGACCAAGGATCGCGACATCTTCGCCGACACCTGATCGGCGCGAGCCGGCCGGACCGAGGTCCGGCGCGTGTCAGAGACGCCCAGGCAGCTCACGCTTCCCGCGCGTTCCCCCCTC
>NZ_JBKFBI010000066.1:0-30010 GCF_053346095.1 Methylobacterium sp. A52T
GCGGCGCCGGCCGTCAGCGCCGCCGCCCCCAGCCCCGCGAGGCGGGCCATGAAGCCGCGCCGGGGCAGGCAGCACGCGCAGCCCGCGCCGGCGACCGGCACGGCCGGATCGGCCGCCGCGATCATCGCGCGCCGCCCTCCGGCAGGGCGGCGCGCTTGCGCAGCACCATGTCGCCCCGGAACAGGAACTTCTGCGCCCGCTTCCCGGTGTCGACCTCGGTGGTGAAGACGTTGCCCTTGGAGTCGATCGCGAGGTTGTGGACCCAGTGGAAGTCGCCGGCCATCCGGCCGTTGCGGCCGAAGCGGCCGAGGATCTCACCGGTGTCGCGGCTCAGGGTGCGGACCTCGTTGTTGGCCCCGTCGGCGTTGAGCAGGTAGGTCTGGCGCTCGTCCGGCCACAGGGCGAGTTCCCAGACCGAGCCGTTGGCCCGGGTGTTCTTCTCGACGAACATCTCCTTCACGAAGGTGCCGTCCTTCCGGAACACCTGGATCCGGTCGTTGGTCCGGTCACACACGTAGACGAGGCCGTCGCGGGCGATCTGCACGCAGTGCACCGGGTTGGCGAATTGCTGGGACGGGGCCGCCGCCGGATCGTAGGGGCCGAGCTTGTCGTCGGTCGGCGGCTTGCCGTAGGCGCCCCACATCCGCTTGAAAGCGCCCGTCTCCGCGTCGAACACGATGACGCGGTGGTTGTAGTAGCCGTCGGCCACGTAGAGCTCGTTCGTCTCCGGATCGACCATCATGCCGGCCGGCTTGCCGAGGCGGCTCGTGTCCCGGCTGTCGGTCTGCGGCCCCTGCTTGCCGATCTGCAGCACGAACTTGCCGTCCGGGGTGAACTTCAGGATCTGGCCGTCGGTGTCGCCGTTGCCGGCGAGCCAGACGAAGCCCTTGTGGTCGATGTGGATGCCGTGCTCGTTCTGGGGCCACTGATAGCCCTCGCCCGGGCCGCCCCAGGACTTCACCAGGCGCCCGGCCTGATCGAAGACGAGGACCGGCGGCGCCGGCTTGCAGCAACGGGTGCGGGGCGGGTCGAGGCTCGCGGCCTTCTCGTCGTCGGTGAGGGTGCGCGGCCGCTGGATGACCCAGACATTGTCCTGCGCGTCGACCGCGACGCCCGCCGCCTGACCCATGATCCAGTCGTTCGGCAGGCGCTGCGGCCAGGCCGGATCGACCTCGAAGCGCAGCGGCTCCTCCGCGCCGGCCGGAACGGCGAATGTCAGCACTGTCAGCGAGGCCGCAGCCGTCAGCCGACGCAGCACGCGTCGCAGCATCTCGGTTTCCTCTCCCGGTTTTTACTCAATTCGTGCCGCCATGAGAGGCTGAAAGGCCGCCCTCGTCCAGCATCGCGCAGCATATCCGGGTAACATCCCGGGACGCTTGCCCCCGGATGGTCCTGTCGGTGCGCGGTCCCGGCCGCCGCCGGGCCGCGCCGAGATGCGCATCGAACTGCGCGCCGAGATGCGCCCTGGGCGGCCCGAGGCTGTATCCTTCCCGCGCCGACGGCGAACAGGGGCGGTAGGTCCCGCATCGACGAGTCCGGATGGAGGCGCCCCCATGATGACGCGCAGAACGCTGACCCGCACCCTTGCCGCCGGCGCGGCCGCCGCGCTGCTGCCCGGACCGGCCGCCGCCCAGGACCTGCCGCGGGCGCGCAACGTCGTGCTGGTCCACGGGCTGTTCGCCGACGGATCGTGCTGGTCGGAGGTGATCCCGCACCTGCAGGCGGCCGGCCTCTCCGTCACCTCCGTGCAGAACCCGCTGACCACCCTCGCGGAGGCGGTGGCCGCGGCGCAGCGCGTGCTGGCCCGCCAGGAGGGACCGACCGTCCTCGTCGGCCACTCGTTCTCCGGCATGATCGTGACCGAGGCCGGGATCGACCCGAAGGTCTCGGCCCTGGTCTACGTGGCGGCGCGGGCGCCGGACGCGAACGAGGATTACGCGGCGCTGGCGAAGGCCTACCCGACCCCGCCCGCCTCGGCCGGCATCGTGTTCGACGGCGACGAGGGGCGCCTGAGCGAGGCGGCGTTCCTGCGGGATTTCGCGGGCGACCTGCCGGTGGACAAGGCGCGGGTGCTGTTCGCGGTCCAGCAGCCGTTCCGCAAGGCCCTGCTGACGGGACGGACCACCCAGGCCGCCTGGCGCTCGAAGCCGAGCTTCTACGCGGTGTCGACCGAGGATCGGACCATCGACCCGGACCTCGAACGGTTCATGGCCAAGCGCATGAACGCGCGGACCATCGAGCTCCGGGCGAGCCACCTGTCCCTGATCTCGCGCGCTCCGGACATCGCGGACCTCATCCTCGAGGCGGCCGGCCAGCCCCGCCGTCGGCGCTGACCGGACACGCCTCGCCCGCGGGCGCTCGTCCCTCCCTTGCCGGGGTTCCCGGTCCGAGGCTTTCGTGCCGGGGTTCCCGTGCCGCGCCGGGCGGCGGGGAGGGGGCTGGGCTGCGTGCGGCGAAGGTCCCGGGATGTCCGGACGCGGTCCCTCAGCCCTACCTATCGGTCATCGGGCCGAGACGGATCTGGAGCGCGCGCATGCAGGACATCCCGTTGGGAGCGAAGGGGAGCTTCGCCATGCTGGTCGGGCCGTCACATCTGGCCAGCCAGTTCAAGGACAACATCCTGCCGCCGGTCTTCGCCACGCCGATGATGGTCCTGATCATGGAGAACGCGGCGCTGAACGCCGTCCGCCAGTACCTCGATCCCGGCGAGAGCGCCGTCGGGACCAAGGTGGACGTGACCCACATGGCGGCGACGCCGGTCGGGCACCGCGTCCGGGCGGAGGCCGAGGTGGTCGGCGTCGCCGGACGCCAGATCCAGTTCCGCGTCGCGGCCTGGGACGAGTCGGAGCAGATCGGGGCCGGGACGCACGAGCGGATGATCGTCGACATCGAGCGGCTCGGCAAACGTCTCGCCGCCAAGCAGCCCGCCCCCTCGCAGCGCGCGTAGGGTCCGCGCCGCCGCCCCCCGACTCCCGTGGGGCCGGCGAGCCCGGCTCGGTGCCGACGGGCCTCGACCCTCAATCCGGGCGGTTCGCGCCCGCGGACTCGGTCTGCCGCACCGCGACGGCAGCCCTGATCGCCTCGTAATCGGCCTTCTTCAGGACACGCCGGGTCACGAGATCCTCCGGGGAGCCGTAGGGCCGGAACGCGACGATCCGGCGCCCGATCATGCCGGCCCCGAGGGCGTTCAGCTCCTCGACGGACGCCGTGTTGAGGTCGACGCCCTGGCCCTGAGAGGCCGGCGGCTGGCCGGGGCCCGGCGCGCCCTCGGCCTGCTGCGGCGGCGCCGTCGGCTTCGCCGCACCGCTCGCCGCGGGGTCATCCGGCGACGCTGCCGGCGATGCGGGCGGGGTTGCCGCCAGGGACGACGGGGCGGCGGCCGTCGCGTTCCGCGGCGCCGGGGCGACGCGCGGGGCGGATCCGGCGTTCGGTCCCGGATAGACGGACCGGATGGCCTCGCCCTGCGGGTCGATCCCGGATCGGTCCTGCTTGGACACGGGGATCGTCGTGGACGCCTGCCTGTCGCGGCTCGCGTGAGGCCGGGGCCCGTAGGAGATCCAGAGGCCCGCCAGGACGACTGCGGCGGCCGCCAGACCGGCGCTGATGGACAGCGTGGATCGGCTCATTCTCACAACCTCCTCTTGGCGGGCGGGGCACTGCCCCACGGCGATGGCACGATCGAGGCGGGCTAACCCAGCCCGAGCGGCATCGCCATCCGCCGCGTGAGGTTCGCGGATCCGAAACGTGCGGCGCGCTGGCGCAGCTCACGGTCGCGCGGGCCGCGCGGCGAGGCCGGCCGGCGTCGACGCCCGCGCGGGGCCGCACGTCCGATAACGCCGCAGCGCGGGTCCCGCCGTCAGAGCTCGAGCGTCACGGCGTCCCGCGCGCGCGAGACGCAGGGCATCATGCGGCTCCGGCGCTTGGCGAGCGGCAGGACCGCGTCGCGGTGGAGGACCGCGCCATCGCGATAGCCGCACTCGCAGGCGCCGCAGACGCCGAGCTCGCAGGAGGAGGGCAGGTCGAGCCCCGCGCCGCGCAGCACGTCGAGCAGCGACCGGTCGGCGGGCACGTGGAGCACCTGCCCGGTGGAGGCGATGCGCGCCTCGAACGGCTCCGGTACGAAGCCCTCGTCGCGCAGCGGCTCGAAATGCTCGCTGTGCACCCGCTCGGCAGGCCAGCCCCGCGCGACCAGCCCCTCCTGGACCGCGTCCATGAGACGCCGCGGCCCGCAGGCGTAGGCGTGGGTCCCGGCCTCGGCCGGGCCGAGGGCGTCGGGGTCGAAGCGCCGCCCCTCGGACGCGAACCAGCACCGGAGGCGCGGCCCGCAGACCGCCCGCACCGCCGCCAGCAGCGGCGCCGCCTCGGGGGAGGGGGCACAGAGGTGGAACGCGAACTCCGCCCCCGACGCGGCGAGCGCGCGCGCCATGGCGAGCAGGGGCGTCACCCCGATCCCGCCGGCCACGAGCAGGTGGCGGCGCGCCTCGGGGTCGAGGGGGAAGTTGTTGCGGGGCGCCGAGACGTGGGCGAACGCCCCGGGCGCGAGCGTCTCGTGCGCCCAGGCCGAGCCGCCCCGGCCGGCCGCCTCCCGCTTGATCGCGATCTCGTAGCGGCCCCGGTCGGCCGGGTCGCCGCACAGCGAGTACTGCCGCACCCGCCCGTCCGGCAGGCGCAGGTCGACGTGGGCGCCGGCCGTCCAGGCGGGGAGTTCCGGGCGCGCGGGATGGACCAGACCGAGGTGCAGCACCTCCGGCGTCGTCGCGACCGCGTCGGCGACGCGCAGCTTCATGATCAGGCGGGCCGTCATCGCGCGCAGCTCCGTCAGTCCAGCAGCTCGATCGCGTCGCCGGGCCGGATCACGCCGCCGCTCTCGATCCCGCAGTTCAGGCCCGAGCGATTGTAGAGCGGCAGGTAGACCGGCATCCCGAGGAGCTCCTCGAGATAGCGGCAGGGGAAGTTGAGGCGCCCGCCCCGCAGGATCACCGCGCCGACCCGGAAGCGCCGGCCGACCAAGTGGTTGAGCGGCACGCCGCGCACCGTGAGATTGCGCCGGTGATCCCCCGGCAGGAGGCGCAGCGGTCCCTCCTGCAGCGGCGGGTCGTTGCGGTTGAGGGCGTCGAGGGCCTCCTGCTCGATCAGCGTGACCTCGCGCACGTCGGGCTTGGGCGAGTAGGTGCCGGTGCCGAGGAAGTAGCGGTCGCCCTCGATCCCGCGACCGGCCACGCACACGGCCTCCGACAGCGCCTCCATCTCGTAGCTCGCCGCGGGGGCGATGTGGATGTGGGTCAGGGCGCCGACCCAGCCGGTGGCGCCGCCCGGAACCCGGACGGCGGCCGATCCGGCCGCGTGCGCGAAGGCCTCGACCATGCGGGGTGCGGTCTCGCCGGTCATCGTGCTGCTCGCCTCGGTTGTCATGCGGCCTCCGTGGCGAGCGCGATCGCCTCGATCTCGACCCGGGCGTCGCGCGGCAGGCGCGCGACCTCGACCGTGGAGCGGGCCGGGGCCTCGCCCGGGAAGTGCTCGGCGTAGACAGCGTTCATCGCGGCGAACTCCGCCATGTCCTTGAGGAACACGGTCGTCTTCACGACGCTCGCGAGGCTGGCGCCGCCCGCCTCGAGCACGGCGGCGAGGTTGGCGAGGGAGCGCCGGGTCTGCGCCTCTACCCCCTCCGGGAACGCGCCGGCGGCGGGATCGATCGGCAGCTGTCCGGAGGCGAAGACCAGCCCGCCGGCCCGGATCCCCTGGGCGTAGGGCCCGACCGCCGGGGCGGCCTTCTCGGTGCGGATGGTGTGCTTCGTCGTGCGGTTCGTCATGCGGCTCGTCTCTCGTCGGTCTGTTTCAGATAGTGGACGATAATCCACTGTATGGGAAGCCGCCGCGCGCGTCCGGAGCGGCGGCTCACCCGGTCAGTCGATCGGCTTCCGCGCCGTCTCCGGGGCGAGGAGCGTGGCCGTGAGCGTGATGCAGGCGAGGGCGATCAGGTAGACGGAGATCGGCCAGGTCGCGCCGGAACTCCAGCCCAGCAGGGCCGCGGCGATCAGCGGGGTGAAGCCGCCGCTCAGGGCCGCGCCCACCTGGAAGCCCAGGGAGGCGCCGCTGTAGCGCAGGCGCGCGTCGAACAGCTCGGACATCCACGCGGCTCCGGTGCCGAACATGATCCCCTGGCCGAAGCTCAGGGCCACCGCGACGGTCAGCGTGATGATCGTCGGGTCGCGCGTGTCGAGCAGGGTGAACAGCGGGAACGCGAAGGCGATCGAGAACAGGCAGGCGGCGACGAACAGGGTCCGGCGGCCGTAGCGGTCCGACAGCCAGCCGAAGGCCGGCAGGGTGAAGAGCTCGATCACCGCCGCCACCAGGATGCCGTTCAGGATGATGCTGCGCGACAGCCCGAGCTGTCCGGTCACGTAGGAGATCGAGAACACGGTCACGACGCTGACGTAGGCGATCTCGGAGACCTTGAGGCCCACGGCCTTCAGGAATGTGCGCGGGTGCTCGGTGAGGATCTCCATGACCGGCAGGCGCGCCACCGCGGACCGCCGCTTCACCCGCTGGAACGCGGGGGTCTCGTGCAGGCGCAGGCGGATGAACAGCCCGAGGCCGACCAGCAGCGCGCTGGCCAGGAACGGGATCCGCCAGCCCCAGGCGAGGAAGTCCGCCTCCGGCAGGAAGCCGCACAGCGCGAAGGCCCCGATCGACGCGATGACGCCGAGGGGGTAGCCGAGCTGGACGATGCTGCCGAAGAATCCGCGCCGCTCCGCCGGGACGCTCTCCACCACCATCAGGACCGCGCCGCCCCACTCGCCGCCGATCCCGATGCCCTGGACCAGGCGCAGCGCCACGAGCAGGATCGGGGCCCAGATGCCGATCTGCGCGTAGGTCGGCAGGCACCCGATCAGGAACGTGCCGAGGCCCATGATGATGATGGTCAGGGACAGCATCGCCTTGCGGCCGACCTTGTCGCCGAAATGCCCGAAGATGACGCCGCCGAGGGGGCGCGCCAGGAAGCCCACCGCGTAGGAGCCGAACGCCGCGATGGTGCCGACCAGCGGGTCGAAGCTCGGGAAGAACAGCTTGTTGAACACGAGCGCCGTGGCCGTCCCGTAGATCAGGAAGTCGTACCACTCGACCGTCGTCCCGATGACGCTCGACCAGACGATCTGGCGCCGGTCGGCGACCGGCACCGGGCCGGCATCGAGAGCCGGGGACGCCTCAAGGGGCAACGCGGTATCGGCCACGGCACATCCTCCACTGTGATGGATAAAAATCCATTCTTGTGGAGGCAAGCGGCGTGCCAGCCCGGTGGCTCGCGCTCTGCGAGGCGCTCCGGCGCAAGGTGCGGCGCAAGGTGCATTTCGGCAGCCCCTGCGCTAGGCGGGGGCGACTCTCTCGGTGCCGCGCCCCGGTCGCGCGGCCCGGTCGCGGGCGCGGATGACGGGGCATGACGGCGAGGACGATCATCGGGGCGGACCCGGCAGCGACGGAGACGTCCCCGCAGATCCACATCGCCGAGGAGATCCGGCGGCGCCGCAGGGAGCAGGGCCTGTCGCTGGAGACGCTGGCGGCGCGCTCGGGCGTCAGCCGCTCGATGATCTCCAAGATCGAGCGCTCCGAGGCCGTGCCGTCGACGGTGGTGCTGTCCCGCCTCGCGGAGGCGCTCGGCGTCACCTTCTCGCGGCTGATGGCGCCCGCGACGGAGCGCGAAATCCTGGTCATCCCGGCGAGCCGCCAGCCGATCCTGCGCGACGAGGCGTCCGGCTACCTGCGGCGCTGCATCTCGCCGGTCCTGCCCGGGCGCGGCATCGACTGGGTGCTCAACACGCTGCCGCCGGGCGCCAGCACCGGCGAGTTCACCGCCCATCGCCGCGGCGTGTCCGAGTACATCTACGTCCTGCGCGGCCGCCTGCGGGCGGTGATCGGCGAGCGCGCGGTCATCATGGAGACCGGCGACAGCCTGTATTTCGAGGCCGATGCCGGGCACGCCTTCACCAACGTCGGTACGGAGGCGTGCGAGTACTTCCTGGTGATCGACCCGTCGCGCGTCCGCTGAGCCGGGCCGCCCCGGACGTCCGCGGCGCGCGGCTTCCGGGCGCCGGTCCCGGTCGGGCGCGTCAGTGGAAGGCCTTGAAGGCGATGATCGTCTCGGAATCCTTTACGCCGTCGAGGCGCAGGAGGAAGTCGTTCACGAACAGCCCGATATCGACGCCGTTGTCCACGTGGAACTTGGCCATGATGTCGAACCGTCCGGCCGTGGAGTAGATCTCCGACGCGATCTCCATCGCGACGAGCGCGTCGGACACGGCGTAAGTCTTGCCGATCTCGCATTTGATCTGCACGAAAAATGTCTTCATGTCCGTCTCGCTGGATGGCGCGACGCCGCGGCCGCGCGGATCGGGGCCGCCGGCCCCGCCGGAGCGCCCGAACCTAGCACCGTTCCGCGCGTCCGCTCAGGCGGCGCCCGGCCGGAGAAACGCCAGGACCTCGCGGGCGAACAGCTCGGGGGCCTGGAGCTGCGGGACGTGGGCGCAGTCCGGCAGCGTCACGAACCGCGCGTCCGGCAGCCCGGCCGCGAGCTCGCGCGCCATGGCCGGCGGCGTCGCCTCGTCCTCCTCCCCGACGAGCACCAGCGCCGGCGCGCGGATCTCGGAGAGGCGCGCGCGCAGGTCGAGGCCGGCCAGGGCCGCGCAGGCCGCCCGGAACACGTCGACGTCCGTGCGCAGGAAGGCGGCCCGGCGCTCGGCCATCAGGTCCGGGTGCGCGGCCTGGAACGCGGGCGCGAACAGCCGGCGCATGGCCGTGTCGGCGAGCGCCGCGAGCCCCTTCTCGGCCGCCGCGCCGGCCATGCCGCGGAACGCGGCCCGGCCGGGCTCCGGGAAGCAGGCGCCGCAATCGGCGAAGACGAGCCGGTCGAAGAGGTCGGGGTGGCGCAGGGCGCAGAGCAGCAGCACGAAGCCGCCGTAGCCGTTGCCCAGCCCGGCCGCCGGCCGGCCCCCGGTCGCCGCGCGCAATGCCGCGCCGACCCGGTCGGCGACGGCCTCGAGGCCGCCCGGCGCGGGCGCGGAGGCGCCGAACCCGGGCAGGTCGGGGAGGAGGAGCCGGAAGTCGCGGCCGAGTGCCGGGGTGACCCGGTCGAAGCTCGTGCGGTCGGCGAGCAGCGAGTGCAGCAGGACGAGGGGCGGGCCCTCGCCGGACAGGGTCACCGCGACCTGGCCATCCGCGAACATCGCCTGCATCCGAGACCTCCCCCGCCGCCTCTGCCGGCGGCTCCACGACGCTGTCGCATCCGACGCGTTCGCTCGCAATCCGGTTGACGTGATATTTCACGAATGGCAGCATGTGTCGATCGAACGAGGCCGTGCGTGCTGCTCCGAGACAACATCTACGCGGCGATCCGCGCCGACATCCTGGCCTGCGTCCTGCGCCCCGGCGCGGAGGTGCGCGAGCAGGAACTGGCCCAGCGCTACGCCGTGAGCCGGCAGCCGGTCCGGGAGGCGCTGCTGCGCCTGGAGCGCGAGCGCCTCGTCACGGTTCACGCGCGTCAGGGATATCAGATCAACGCGATTTCGGTGGCGGATGCGCGCGATCTGCTGCGCATGCGCCTCGCCCTGGAGCCGGCCTGCGCGGCCGAGGCCGCGGCCGGCGCGCCCGCTTCCGTCCTGGCGTCGCTCGACGCGTTCCGCGCCGTCGCGGACGGCGCCGACTTCATCGCGGAGAACCGCGCCTTCCACATCGCCCTCGCCGAGGCGTCGGGGAACCGCCGCATGGCCGCGACCGTGCGCGACCTCGTCGAGCAGGCGGACCGGCTCGTCCGGGTCAGCCTCGACGGCATCCGCGGGCGCGACCCGGCGCAGCTAGTGGACGAGCACGCCGCCATCATCGACGCCGTGCAGCGGCGCGACGGGCGCGGGGCGCGCCGCCTCGTGCGCTCGCACGTCGCCCAGGCCGAGCGCCGCATCCTGACCGCCCTGGAACGCAGCGCGATCGTCCTCTGAACGAGGCCGCGCCCGGCGCGGAGCCGGGGGACGCGGTCGAACACGACACCGGGCCCGAGCCGGCCCGACAACGGACTCGACACGGGAGAGACGCCATGACCCTGCACGCGCCGGAACCGACCGTCGAGACACGGGGCAACTTCATCGACGGGCGCGAGGTCGAGGCCGGCGACGGGGCGCTGATCGACGTGCGCAATCCCGCCACCGGCGCGGTGATCGCCCGGATCCCCAATTCGGGGCCGGCCGACGTCGACCGGGCGATGCGCGCGGCCCGGGCCGCCTTCGAGGGCCGGGAATGGGGCGGGATGGACATCCGGGCGCGGGCCCGGCTGGTGAACCGGCTCGCCGACGCGTTCGAGGCCAACCTCGACACGCTCTACCGGCTGGAGACCACCAACAACGGCCGGCCGGTCAACGAGACCCGGGCGCAGCTCTCGCGGCTGCCGGACTTCTTCCGCTACTTCGCGGGCGTGGCGCTGGCGCGGCGCGACGACGTCATCCCGGTCGAGGGCAACTACCTCAACTACACCCGCCGCACCCCGATCGGCGTGGTGGCGAACTGCACGCCGTTCAACCACCCGCTGATGATCCTGTGCAAGTCGCTGGCGGTCGTGCTCGCCACCGGCTGCACCACAGTGGTCAAGCCCTCCGAGTACACGCCGCTCACGACCCTGAAGCTCGCGCAGATCTTCACCGAGGCCGGCCTGCCGCCGGGCGTGTTCAACATCGTGCTGGGGCTCGGCGCCTCGACCGGCAAGGCGCTGGCCGAGCACGGCGACATCAACAAGCTCGTGCTCACCGGCGGCACCGAGGCCGGCCGGATCGCGGGCTCCGCGGCCGCGAAGGTCTTCGCCCACCAGACCATGGAGCTCGGCGGCAAGACCCCCGTGATGGTGTTCGACGACTTCGACGTCGAGCGGGCGGTGAACTACGCGGCCTTCGGCGCCTTCATCGGCGCCGGCCAGACCTGCGTCTGCGGCAGCCGCCACCTCGTCCAGGCCTCGATCTACGACGCGTTCGTGGAGCGGCTCGCCGCCAAGACCGCCGCGATCCGCCTCGGCGACCCCTTCGACCCGGCGACCCAGCTCGGCCCGGTCATCTCCGAGCGCCAGCGCGAGCGGGTGCTGGCCTATGCCGGCTACGGCCGCGACCAGGGCGCCCGCGCGGTGGCGGGCGGGCGGGCCGCGAAGGTTCCGGGCTTCGAGGGCGGCTACTTCGTGGAGCCCACCGTGTTCGCGGACGTCACCGCCGACATGCGCATCTTCCAGGAGGAGGTGTTCGGGCCGTTCACCAGCGTCACGCGCTTCGAGGACGAGGCCGACGCGCTCCGGCTGGCCAACGACTCGCCCTTCGGCCTCGCCGCGGCCGTGCGCACCCGCGACGTCGCCCGGGCCCACCGGGTGGCGCACGCGGTCAAGGCCGGCATCGTCTGGATCAACGACCACCACCGCCTCGACCCGGCCTCGCCCTGGGGCGGGGTCGGCGACAGCGGGCTCGGCCGCGAGTGCGGAATCGAGAGCTTCAACGACCATTTCGACGTGAAGAGCGTGATGGTCGCCACCGGCGACGGGCCCTTCGACTGGTACCGCGACACGGCCGGCCAGCGCCGCCTGAACTGACGACCGGCGGCGCGGGGGATGCGAGGTCCGCGCCAGACGGACCCCTTCCGCGCCGGCCCCGAACCCGAGGAAGGAAACGCCCCATGTCCGAAGCCGTGAGCCCGGCGGTCAACGCCGGAGGCCGCCTCGACCGCCTGCCGATCGGCCCGTTCCACCGCCGCATCATGTGGCTGATCGGGATCGGCATGTTCTTCGACGGGTTCGACATCTACATCGCCGCCACCGTGCTCGGCGCGACCCTGAAGAGCGGCTTCTCGACCCTGCCGCAGAACGCGTGGTTCGTCTCGGCCACCTTCGTGGGGATGATGGCGGGCTCGTTCCTGACGGGCTTCTTCGGCGACCGCTACGGGCGGCGCTTCACCTACCAGGCGAACCTCCTGGTCTTCGGGCTGGCCGCCATCGGGGCGGCCTTCGCGCCCAACATGACGGTGCTCATCGTGCTGCGCTTCATCATGGGCGTGGGGCTCGGGGCCGAGAACGTCGTGGGCTACTCGACCATGACTGAGTTCGTGCCGGCGCGCTCGCGCGGGCGCTTCCTCGGCCTCATGGCGGTGTTCGTCGTCACGGGCCTGCCGGCCGCCTCCCTGGTCGGCTACCTGATCATCCCGACCTTCGGCTGGCGGGCGATGTTCGCGCTGGGCGGCCTCGGGGCGCTCGCCGTCTGGTACGCCCGCAAGAGCCTGCCGGAATCGCCGCGCTGGCTCGAGGCCGTGGGGCGCCACGCCGAGGCCGAGGCGCTGATGCGCGCGATCGAGGCCGAGGCGGCCCGCGGCGCGCCGCTGCCGCCCGCCGCCGCGGCCGCGCCCGTCACGCAGCTCGGGCTCGCCGCCCTGTTCCGGCCGCCGCTGCTGTCGCGCCTGCTGCTGGGCTGCCTGTGCCTCGTGGTGATCAACACCCTGCTGTACGGCTTCGTGACCTGGCTGCCGACCTTCTTCATCCGGCAGGGCCTCTCGGTGGCGACCTCCTTCGGCTACGCGCTGCTGATGGGGCTCGGCGCGCCGGTGGGCAGCGCCATCGGCGCCCTGACCGCCGACCGCTGGGGCCGCAAGCCGACGATCGTCGGCGCCTCGGCGACGGCCATCCTGTTCGGGATCCTCTACCCGATGACCCTGGACCCGGTCCTGCTGCCGCTGGTCGGGTTCGGGCTGACGGTGCCGATCTACGTGCTGGTGGCCCTGCTGTTCGGGATCTACATCCCCGAGCTGTTCCCGACCGAGGTGCGCCTGCGGGCCTCGGGCCTGTGCAACACGGTCGGGCGCGGGGCGACCATCGTGACGCCCTTCCTGGTCGTGACCCTGTTCGAGGCCTACGGCATCGCGGGCGTGACCGGCCTGATGATCGGGCTGCTCGCCCTGCAGATCGTGGCGGTCGCGGCCTTCGGCGTCGAGCCGCGCAGCCAGAGCCTGGAGAGCCTGGAGGCCGGCGTCGCGCCGGCCGAGGGCGGCCCGGCCGCCCGGGGGCGAGGCACGGTTCCGCGCCCGATCCACTGAGACCGGGAGGCGCTCCGCCCGGCCGTCCCCCGGCCGGGCGAGGCGATCAGTTCCAGGTGTGCAGGACCGTGCGCCAGGCGCCGTCGCGCTTCTCCAGCACGTTCACCCAGTTGCCCTCGAACTTCTTCTTCGCGCCCCCGTCCCCGGGGCCGGTCATCTCCCAGCGGCCGGACGCGATGAGCAGGTTGTCCTTCGGCAGCGCGGATTTCACCGTCGTCTTGTGCTCGTCCCACCCCTTCGCCTTCAGCCCGGCAAAGAACTTCTGGATGCCGTCGCTGGTCTGCGGCGCGCCCTTCGTGACGACGATCGCGTCGGGCGTGTAGAGCTTGGCCAGCGCGTCCATGTCGCCGCCGTTATACGCCGCGTCCCACTGGCTCGCGGCGCTCTGCGCGTCGGCCTGCAGGGTGTCCGACCGGCACAGGCTCGGCGTCATCAGGGCGACAGCGAATACGGTCGCGTGCAGGACGTGGGGGCGCAGCATGTCTTCCTCCATCGTGAAATGTTCTGGTTGATGGGAGCGGGACGGCACAGGATCTGCGGGGCGGGCTAGGGGTATTTCTCCCAGGTCAGGGTGATGACACTCATCCTGCCGTCGACGTTGAACTTGAACGGCACCGTCGTGAGGACGAGCCGCCCGTTCTCCTGCGTGACGTGCCGGACCTGGGAGGTCCCGGTCCAGGCCTCGTTCCAGGACGTGTCGATGTCGTGGACGATCCGGTCGCCCTCGAGCCGGTAGGTCCCGGCATAGGCGAAGAAGGTCTTGTGGAGCTTGATCCGGTCCGCGTCGGACATCTTGTCGTTGGCGATCGGCCGCTCCCGGCCTTCGTGGGCGCAGACCACCATCATGCGCCCGTCGCGGCCGTAATGGATCCACCCGGTCGGCTTCGGGCCGCCGTAGGCGTCGATGGTCTCGCCCGTGTCCACGATCCGGCGCGTGGCCGCGGCGAGGCGCCAGGTCCCGACGACCGCGTCCGCCTCCACCGCCCATCCGGGCGAGATGTCGAGACAGCCCGAGACCAGTACGGCGGCGCCCGCGACGCCGACCATCGCCGTCTCGGCGAGCCGAGACCTGCGCAACCCCTGTTCGACGACGCGCATCGCAGCGACCCCCGGTAAAAGGCCATGGGGACTCAGAGCACGAACCGGACCGTACGCGACCGAACCATCATTGAATACCATCATCGGCGCGAATGCAAGACATATGTGCTGATTTGATAAAGCCGAAAACAGTCAAAGATCTGATACGGTTCGAATGCCGCTGGTAAGACAAGTATAGATGCGTCCGAGAGACCTGCGCGGCCTGCCGGCCGAGTCGACGGCGCGCGCGGGGGCGACGTTCGGGAGGGGGATCGGCCGCCCGCATGCGGGAACGTCCTGATCCGCGTGTCCGGATCGTCCTTTCCACCTGCGCGAGGCGTACGAACATCTGCGCGTCCGAGACGATTGACCGCTCGTCGGAGGAATGCCGCGCGCCTTTCGAGGGCGGCGCGCAGGGGCTACGCTCCCACGGATGTCCGCAGAATCCGACCCCCATCCCGACCCCAGGCCGACGCTCGCGCGGCCCGACGACGATCCGTACCTCTGGCTGGAGGAGGTCGACGGGCCCGACGCGCTGGCCTGGGTCGAGGCGCGTAACGCGGAGACGCTCGCCCGCTACGGCGATGCCGGCTTCCTCCGCGACCGCGACATCGCCCGCGCGCTTCTCGACCGGCCGGACCGCATCCCGTTCGTCCAGCGCTTCGGCACCTGGCTCTACAATTTCTGGACGGACGGCGCGCATCCGCGCGGCCTGTGGCGGCGCGTCGACGCGGCCGGCTACCGCGCCGCGGTCCCGGACTGGGAGATCCTGCTCGATCTCGACCATCTCGCGGCGACCGAGGGGGAGGACTGGGTCTGGGCCGGGGCGACGATCCTCAGGGACGCGCTCGATCGCGCCCTCGTCCGCCTCAGCCGCGGCGGCAAGGACGCGGCCGTGATCCGCGAGTTCGATCTGGACACCCGCACCTTCGTGGCCGACGGCTTCGTCCTGCCCGAGGGCAAGGGCGGCGCGACGTGGCTCGATCGCGAGACGGTGCTCCTGTCGAGCGCCCTCGGCCCGGGCATGGCCACGCGGTCCGGTTACGCGCGCACCGTCCGGCTCTGGCCGCGCGGCACGGACCCGCGCGACGCGTCCGTCCTGTTCGAGACCGCCGAGACCAGCATGGCGGTCTGGGGCGCGTCCGACCGGCAGACCGGGACCGAGCGGATCACGGTCGTCGAGCAGCTCGGCTTCTTCGACGCGGCTGTCCATATCGGCGACCGCGGCGGCCTGCGCGCGCGCCTCGACCTGCCCACGCATGCCGGGGTCCAGCTGCACCGCGACCACCTGTCCGTGCGGCTGCGGCGGCCCTGGACGGTGGACGGCGTCGCGCACGACACCGACACGGTGCTGGCGATCGCGCTCGCCGACCTGCTGGCGGGAGGCCGCGCCTTCACGGTCCTCTGGCAACCGGACGCGCGGCTCGCCCTGCAGAGGGTGTTCTGGTCGGCCGGGCGGCTGATCGTGGACGCGCTCGAGGACCTGCGTCCCACCTACCGCGTCTTCGAGCCGGGGCCGGGCGGCTGGACCGAGCGGCCCCTCGCCGGCCTGCCCGCCCTCGGCTCCGTCCATCTCTGGCCCCTCGACGGCGATCCGGAGCGGGCGGACGGAGCCCTGCTGGCGCTGGCCCACGATCCGGTGACGCCGCCGGCGCTGCTCGCCTTCCCGCCCGCGCTCGATGCCCCGACCGTCCTGCGTCGGGCGCCCCCGGCCTTCGACGCGCGCGGCGTCCGGGTGACGCGCCACGAGGCCCGGTCGGCGGACGGGACGCGCGTTCCCTACGTTCAGGTCGGGCCGGAGGCCGAGACCGGTGCGGCCCCCGTCTACCTGACGGCCTATGGCGGGTTCGGGCTCTCGCGCCTGCCGGATTACCAGCCCGTGCTGGGCAAGCTCTGGCTGGAGCGGGGCGGCACCTGCGTGACCGCCAACATCCGCGGCGGCGGCGAGTTCGGCACCCGCTGGCACCACGCGGGCCGGCGCGAGGGCAAGGCCCGGGCGCACGACGACTTCGCCGCGGTGGCCGCCGATCTCGTCGCCCGCGGCGTGACGCGGCCGGGGCGGATCGCGGCCGAGGGCGGCTCGAACGGAGGCCTGCTGATCGCCAACATGCTCACCCGCTACCCGGAGCGGTTTGGGGCGCTGGCCTGCACGATCCCGCTGATCGACATGCGCCGCTACACGAAGCTCCTGGCCGGCGCGAGCTGGATCGGGGAGTACGGCGATCCGGACGATCCGCAGGACTGGGCGTTCCTGTCCGGCATCTCCGCCTACCACGCCGCCGAGGCCGGGCGGGCCTACCCGCCGATCCTGCTGGCCACGAGCCGCGGCGACGACCGGGTCCATCCCGGTCACGCGCGGAAGATGGCGCAGAAGCTCCGCGTCCTCGGCTGCGACGTCGCCTTCTACGAGCCCGCGACCGGCGGGCACGGCGCCGGCAAGGACAGCGAGCAGACGGCGGCGTTCCGGGCGCTGGGGCTCACCTTCCTGCGCCGCGCCATCGGATGGGATGACCCGGTCGCGTGAGCGCGGCCTCGACCCGAACCGCGGCGTCGTCCGGGTCCGCATACGGGAACGGCGGGGCTCTCGCCCCGCCGCTCACGCCGTCCGTTCGGGCAGTCCGTCGCCCGGGCGGCCCCGAGGGCCGCCGCGCCTCAGAAGCCCATCAGCACCCCGGCCGAGCCGGTCACCGTCATCGCGAGGCCGCCCAGGAAGGCGCCGATCATCGCGTAGGAGAAGCCCTTCAGGACCATGTCGTGCACGCCTCTCATCGAGCAACGGGTCTCGGGCGAGACCCGGGATCACCGACTGCAACGATGATGCCGCATCGGCCGGGCGCGTGCGGTGCGAAGAGTCACGCTGCACTGCGGAACCATTCGGCGCGCGTTCAGGCGACGACGGTGGCCGAGACCGCCGCCGGGCCCGTCTCGCTCACGCGAAATGGGCCGGCAGGCTGAGGGCCTGCGCGTAGGTCACGAGGGCGACCGCGCCGGCGATCAGGGTCGCGGCCAGGGCGATGCGGTTGGTCCAGGTCATCGTCGTCTCCATCGGGTTCGCGACTGTGTTCGCGGTTTGATCCCGATCTAAGCTCAAGCTTTCAGGTCCGGCGTGTCCCGGAACACCTGCGGGGCCGCGGCTCGCGCACGGATCCCGGGCCGCGCACCGGCCGGAGGCGGGCAGGGAGGCCGCCTCCGGGCTCGAACGATCCCGCAGAGCGGGACGGGACCCTGATCCGCCGGCCCGCTCTATCCGGCCTCGGCGCGCTGATCCGCGTTGGAGGCGACCGTGAAACCCTCGCGATCGAAGACGGTGTAGAGGATGCCGGCCGGATCGAGGCCGAGGCCCCCGATATGCGCGATCGCCGCTTCCTTGGCCTCGGCCAGCGTGCTGAACGGGTCCGGCAGCTGATACATCCGCGAGGCCTGCTCGGCGCCGTCGATCCGCACCGGCGGCGTGGTGATCTCGACCGTGTAGGGCACGACGACCGTCCGCCTCGACCTAGTGGAACACGCCGAGGAAATACAGCAACAGGATGATCGGCAGCGGGATTCCCAGCAGCCACAGCAATCCACCGCGCAGCATTCGCGCCTCCTCTATGTCGACAATCGCACCGAAATATCGGCCGGTTCGAGATTGGAACGCGCGAACATCGGAAAGGGATGCACAATACTGGCGCGAATGCTCGGAGCGCACCTTCGGTAGAGCTGCGCGAGACCTGCTTGCGTCCCGCCTCGCGCGGGCGGCCGACCGTCGCCCGGCCGCGTCTGGGACGGCTCAGCGATGCAGCGCGGCGATCCAGTCCCTCAGGGGATCCACCACGTAGGCCATCCAAGTCCGCGCCCAGGCCAGGGCAGGGCGGTTCGCGTCGATCGGCCGGGCGGCCATCAGGGCGGCCACGTAGGCGTCCTCCTGCGGCTTGCACGTGTCCAGGGCGCCCCGCTCCCGGCCGGGCCTGCTCCGGTGCGCCGGCTGCTGGTCGAAGGCCTCGCGGACGCAGCCGTGCCACGCCCGCTCCAGGCCCGGCAGGTCGGCCGGCTCCGCTGCCAGCGCCGCGGCGGGCTCGGCCCCCGCCAGGGCCGCGAGGAGCGCCAGGCCGGCCGCGAGGGGCGGGCGCCTACTCATCCGACGCGCGCTCCGCCTGCGGGGCCGCGTCGGCGAGGGTCATCGCACGCGCGGCCGTGCGCAACTCGTGGCGGGCCACGCCGTCCGCGAGCGCGACGAGGGCGACGAGCACGAGCCCCAGCATGAGGAGGCGGCGGATGGTCGGGGCGGGGATGAGCATCGAGGGCGCCTCAGGGAGACGTCCGCACCGTAGCGGAGCCGTCGCCCGCCGGCTGCCACTCCGATGCCACATGAGTACGGAAAGCGAACGCCCGTCCACGAAATCCCGGCGGGAGCGCCCCGGCGCGGCCGCGCCTCGCGGATGCAGGCCATCGCCGCGCCGGATCGAGCCGCGGTGCCGGGCGCGCCTCGAACGGAGCCGGTCCGACGCGACGAAGTCACCTCACGCGCGGTCCGATACTGTCGATTGTGCGGCGTCGCACGCATTCGCGGCAACCGCCGGCCTAACATCCATGTTGAAGGACGACATTCGGCCCGACATAGCCGAGGCGATCAAGACCGCCGGAACGACGATCTTCCTCACTCGCGACAGTTGACCGGATGACTTCGTGCCGAAGTCAGAAGAGGTTTGCCATGACCGTCCGCCTGTTCGCTGCCGCCGCGCTCGCCGCGACCCTCGCCGCCGCCCTCGCGACGCCCGCCTCCGCGCAGGGATCCACCGCACGGCACGGCCTGTCCGACGTCACCGCGGTGATGCTGCCCGAGATCTCCGTGACCTACCACCGGCCCGTGCCGGCCGACCGCTCCGCCGGCCCGCACGTCGCCGGCCCGGCCGGCCGCCAGCCGCGCTGACCGGTCGGGCCCGGCGCCCGCAGGACTGCCGGCCGTCGGCGATCTAACCTGCACGATGCCTGCACGATGCCTGCACGGTGCCCGCACGGTGCCTGGCGGGGAGGGCGCGTCTCACGGCGCGATGGCAGATCTCGATCCGGTCGGGCCGGGCGGCGACGCGCATTCGCCGAGCGCGCGCCCGGTCGACATGCACGCGCGATTAGTGTTGACGGCCGTCAATGCTATGCTCGGTGGTCCGTCCACGGTATGCATCGACTTCAGGAGCGCGCCGGGACGCGAGGGGCCGATTGCTATGACACGCTTGACCGTCGCCGCGCTGGTTTTCGCCCTCGCAAGTCCCGCGATCGTCGCGCAGGCCCAGCAGGACATCCCGATCCAGCAGGATCTCAAGCGCATGGATCGCCTCGATCAACGGCTCGGGCGCGAGGATACCGAGTTGAAGGTCGATCCGAACGTGACGCCGGACAATCCGGACGGTGTCGTCGGCTTCGACGGACCTCCGTTCAACTACGGGGATCCCGGCGTGATGGGTGACGGCCCGCTCCCGCCGGGATCGCCCGCCGACGACGACGACTGGTACTGACCGGGGACGGTGCGCCCCGCGGTTCTGAGACCGCGGGACGCTGCCCAGGTCTCAGCCCGGGGCTTCAGCGCGCCTCAGCGCCCCTTCTTGTAGAGCTTGCTGGCGATCTCGAAGATCTCCTCGGGGGCGTAGTTGGGCGCGAAGGCCCCGTAATTGCCGTCGAGTTCCGGGATCTTGCCGCCCTCCGGCAGGCCGTCGACGACCTCCAGGTTGCCGGGCGGATCCCCCGGCAGCGCGACCTCGTCGTTCGACCAGACGCCGGCCGCTTCCTTGTAGTCGTCCGGGCTGAAGCGGTAGAGGCGCCGGTGCGAGCCCTCCTGCAGATACTTCTGGCACTCCGGAATCTTGTCGAGAACGATGTTCGGGGTCGGCAGCATCTTCTCGATCTCGACGCCGGTCAGCTTCTTGAGCGTCAGCGCGTAGGCGTGCGCGTGCACCGAGCCGCGCACGAGCAGGTAGCCGCAGACCTCGCGGCCGGTCGGGTCCTTCAGGGTCTCGTAGACGCGCAGCTTGTGCAGGCGCGCGCCGCATTCCAGGTGGAAGTTGTGCAGCAGGTCGATGATGATGTTGCCCGTCGTCGTGACCATGTCGACGTTCCAGGACTGCGCGTTGGAATTGACCGGCGTCGCGCCGCCGCCGTTGCTCAGGAAGCTGCCGGCGAGCCGGATGTCCTGCATGTCGTGGAACGGGGCCTTCGAGACGTCGACCTCCTCGGTGTCGTCGCCGGGGCCGTTGTTGAGCATCGCGATGCCGGTCGAGACCAGCTCCACGTGCCCGAGCTCCTCGGCGAAGATGCTCGACACGAGGCTGTAGAAGGGGCGCAGCTTCGACTTGTTGCGGAAGTTGAAGCTCTGGAACATGTAGTTCCCGAGGGTCGACATCTCCCCGTACTTGCCGCCGAGCAGCTCCTGCAGCGCGGCCGCCGCGTTGGGATCGGGCTTCTTCGGCTGTGGCAGTTCGGCCTGAAGGCGGTCGAGCTTCATGAACATGCGAGCAGCTCCGTTCGCGCGGGGTGCGCATGACGGCATCTTCCCGCACGGATGATTGTTCCTGCGGCCGCGTCGCGGCACCGCGCCCGCGGGCGGCCTCCCGGCGGCCGGCGCGATCCGGCTGTGGACAGGGGCCGCGGCGCGGGCGCCGGGCCGCCATCCTTTCCGGAGCGGTAACCATGCCGGTCCTACCAGCCGCGACCCCGGACGGTGAGGCAGGTGGACGAATGGGCGACGACGTGGCGGCGATCCTGTTGACCCTCGTGACCGAGAATTCCGAGCTGCGCGAGCAGCTCGCCAGCGCGCAGGACATGCTGATGGAGACGGCCATCGATGCCGGGCAACTCCATGCCCGGATCCAGGGCCTGGAGGCCGAGCGCGACGCGTGGCGGGCCGAGGCCGGGCACCGGGGGGCCGCGCCGCCCTGACGGCCTGACGGCCTGACGGTTCGGGGGCGCGCCGACCGGGCGCGGAGGTGGGGCAGGTCCGGATGCGCGCGGGTCGGATTTCGCGGTCGGATCGCGGACCGTGTACGCTCGGCGGCCGTCGAACGATCGGCACGGGAGCGCGCGGCCATGGTGACGAACGTCCTGCCCCCGCTCGATCCGGCCGCCCTCCCGGCCGGAATCCGCGCCCGCTTCGTCGAGGGCGTCAACGGCCTGCGCATGCACGTGCTGGAGGCGGGCGACGGCGGTCTCGACCGCCCGCTCATCCTCTTGGTGCACGGCTTCCCCGAGATCGCCTATTCCTGGCGGAAGGTCATGCCGGCGCTGGCCGCGGCGGGCTACCACGTCGTCGCCCCCGACCTCCGGGGCTACGGTCGCACCGCGGACGCGCCGGTCGCCTTCGCGGACGACCTCGCGCCCTACCGGCTGCACAACCTTCTCCTCGACCTGCTGTGCCTGATGAGCGCCCTGGAGCGCGACAGGGTCGCGGCGCTCGTCGGACACGATTACGGGTCCTGGGTCTGCGGCTACTGCGCCCTGGCGCGGCCCGATCTCTTCGGCATGGTCGCGCTCATGAGCGCGCCCTTCGCGGGGGCGCCGGGGCTCGACGCCCTGGCCCGCGGCCTCCGGACGCCGGCCGACGACCCGATCCACGCGGCGCTGGCCGCCCTGCCGCGCCCGCGCACGCACTACCACCGCTACTACGCGACGCGCCGCGCCGCCGCCGACATGGAGCGCAGTCCCCAGGGCCTCGCCGCGTTCCTGCGCGCCTATTTCCACCACAAGAGCGCGGACTGGCCCGACAATCGACCCCGCGCGCTCGCCGGCTGGACGGCCGAGGCCCTCGCCGAGATGCCGACCTACTACGTGATGGATGAAGGCCGGACGATGCCCGCGACCGTGGCGCCGGAGATGCCGGGGCGGGGCGGCGCGGACTGCGCCTGGCTGACGGAGGCGGAACTCGCCGTCTACGCGGCCGAGTACGCGCGCTCCGGCTTCCAGGGCGCGCTCCAGGGCTACCGGTGCCGCATGGATGGCAGCATCGACCGCGACCTCGCGCGGTTCGCCGGCCGGCGGATCGAGGTCCCCCTCTTGTTCGTGTCCGGCGCGCGCGACTGGGGCCCGTTCCAGGCGCCGGGCGCGCTGGAGCGCATGACGGAGGCCGCCGGCGCGGGCCTGCTCGGCTGCCACTTCGTAGCGGGGGCGGGGCACTGGGTTCAGCAGGAGCAGCCCCGGGCCGTCGCGGACCTCCTCCTCGACGCGCTCGGTCGCGGCGGGGCCGGATCCCGCCCCGGCGCGTAGGCAACCGCCGCCGCACCGCGTCCCCTCCTATCGGGGCGCCGACCGCCCGGCTATGTCACCCGCGAATTGACCGGAGGCCCGGTCGGATCGGGCGCCCGGCGTCCGTTCCGGATCCTCGAGGGGGCGACGATGGATGTGGAAGCGCGCGCCATCCGGCGGGTCAGCAGGCGGCTCCTGCCCCTCCTGATCACCTGCTACTTCATCTCCTACCTCGACCGGGTCAATGTCGGCTTCGCCGCGCTGACCATGAACCAGGACCTCGGCATCTCCGCCACGGCCTACGGGCTCGGGGCCGGCATCTTCTTCCTGACCTACTTCGTCTTCGAGGTGCCGTCGAACCTGATCCTGGAGCGGGTCGGGGCGCGGGTGTGGATCGCCCGCATCATGCTGACCTGGGGGCTCCTGTCGGGCGCGACGGCCTTCATCGTCGGCGAGAAGAGCTTCTACGCCGTGCGCCTGCTGCTGGGCGCCGCGGAGGCCGGGTTCTTCCCCGGCATCATCTTCTACCTCACGCTGTGGTTCCCCGCGCGCTACCGCGCGCGGATCATCGGCGCCTTCATGGCCGCGGTCCCGCTCTCGAGCGTCATCGGCTCGCCGGTCTCGGGGGCGCTGCTGGGCCTCGACGGGGTCTGGGGCTTCAAGGGCTGGCAGTGGCTCTACGTCCTCGAGGCCCTGCCCGCCGTCATCCTCGCGGGCATCGTCCTGGCCTTCCTGACGGACCGGCCGGCGCAGGCGGCCTGGCTGCCCGAGGACGAGCGCGCGTGGCTCACTGAGCGCCTCGCGCAGGAGCGGCGGGCGCGCGAATCCGCCCGCCGCTACAGCGTCGCGGAGGCGCTCCTCGACCGGCGCGTGCTCGCCGTCGCCTTCGTGTATTTCGGCAACGTGGCGCTGCTCTACGGGCTCAGCTTCTTCCTGCCGCAGATCGTCAAGGGCTTCGACCTCACGAACCTCCAGACGGGTCTCGTCAGCCTCATCCCCTTTGCGATCGGGATCGTCGGCATGCTCGCCCTCGGGCGCTCCTCGGACCGCAGGGGCGAGCGCAGGGGCCACGCGGCCTTCGCGCTGCTGCTCGCGGCCGGCGGCACGGCCGCGGCGGCGCTGGTCTCCGATCCTTACGCCAAGATGGCCCTGTTCAGCGTCTCGGCCTTCGGCATCTTCGGCGGCCTCCCGGTGATCTGGACGCTGCCCACCGCCTACCTGTCCGGCGCGGCGGCGGCCGGCGGGATCGCCATCATCAACGCCCTCGGCAACCTCTCGGGCTTCGCGGCGCCCTACGCGGTCGGCGCGATCAAGGACGCCACCGGCACCTTCACGGGCGGCCTCCTCCTCATCGCGGCGGCCGGCCTCGCCGCCATGGTGACGGTCCTCTGCCTCACCCACGACCGGCACCTGGAGCAGGCGGCGCGCGGCGCGCGGGCGGCGGAGTAGGCGCGGCGGGTCAACGCGACCTGGGGGGAGGGGACCGCGCCGCCGCCCCGCCGCGCCCGGGTGGCGGGCGGCCGCTGATCGACCTACGGTCGCGTCGCCATGTCCTCCCGGCGGAGGCCGTGTCGCGGGGCCGCGCAGCCCCCGGGACACGCCGTCCCCAGCGCCTTCCCCGGCGCCGCCCCAGTTCGAGCCCATCGGAGCAGCCCATGAACGCCCCCGTTCCCGCCCCGCGGACCCGCCCGGACGCGGCGACGATCGCGGGTCTCGCCGAGGCCCTGCGGGCCGTGCTCGGGGACCGGGTGACGGCCAGCCCGGCGGTGCGCGAGCAGCACGCCAACCAGCTCACCTGGGCGCCGTGCGAGCCGCCGGACCTCGTGGTCTTCCCGCACGCCACCGCGGAGGTGCAGGCCGTCGTGCGCGCCTGCGCCGAGCGCGACGTGCCGATCGTGCCCTACGGCGTCGGCACCTCCCTCGAGGGCCACGTCAACGCGCCGTTCGGCGGCGTCTCGATCGACACGGGCGCGATGAACCGCGTCCGCGCGGTCCATGCCGACGATCTCGACTGCACGGTCGAGGCCGGCGTCACCCGCAGGGCGCTGAACGCGTACCTGCGCGACACCGGCCTGTTCTTCCCCATCGATCCCGGGGCGGACGCCACGATCGGCGGGATGGCGGCGACGCGGGCGTCGGGCACCAACGCCGTGCGCTACGGGACGATGAAGGACGCGGTGCTCGCGCTCACCGCGGTGATGCCGAACGGCGACATCGTCACGACCGCCCGGCGGGCGCGCAAGTCGTCGGCCGGCTACGATCTCACCCGGCTCCTCGTCGGCTCGGAGGGCACCCTCGGGATCATCACCGAGGTCACGCTGCGCCTGCACGGCATCCCCGAGGCGATCTCGGCGGGCATCTGCCCGTTCCCCTCGATCAAGGCGGCCTGCGACGCCACGATCCTGACGATCCAGTCCGGCATCCCGGTCGCGCGCATCGAGCTGCTCGACGAGGTGCAGGTGGCGGCCTGCAACCGCTACTCGAAGCTCGCCCTGCCGGAGACCCCGCTGCTCCTCGTCGAGTTCCACGGCACGGACGCGGGCGTGCGCGAGCAGGCCGAGCGGTTCGGCGAGATCGCCGCCGATCTCGGCGGCGGCCCGTTCGACTGGGCGACCGGGGCCGACGAGCGCGCGCGCCTCTGGCAGGCACGCCACGACGTGTACTGGGCCTCGGTCGCGCTGCGGCCGGGCCCCACAATCAAGAACATGTCGACCGACGTCTGCGTGCCGATCTCGCGGCTCGCCGAATGCGTGGAGGCGACGAAGCGCGACATCGCCGCGACCGGGCTCACCGCGCCGATCGCCGGCCATGTCGGCGACGGCAACTTCCACACCCTGCCGCTCGTCGATGCCGACAGCCCCGAGGAGATGTCCGCGGTGGCCGGCTTCCTCGACCGGCTCGTCGCCCGCGCGCTGGACCTGGGCGGCACCTGCACGGGCGAGCACGGGATCGGCCAGAAGAAGATGCGCTTCATGGAAAGTGAGCACGGGCCGGAGGCGCTCGGCCTCATGCGGACCCTGAAGCGCGCGATCGACCCCCGGAACCTCATGAATCCCGGCAAGCTGATTCCCTGACGCGGCCCGCGACCCGGCGCCGCTTTCGCGCCGCCCGGACCCCGGTCCGGGGCAGTCTCTGCCCGACCGGCGCCGCGCTCGACCGTCCTCGTCGCCCGTCGAGTCCTCCGATCCGGGCCGATCGTCTGCATCTGTGCTGTTCAGGGCCGAGCGATCACGTCGTCCGAATATCAAAGCTGGGGATCACGCCGACGCCGCGGGGCGGGTCATAGACGTCGCCGGCACACCGAGGACGGGCGTCCGCGAGAGCGGCGGCCGGTCGCGCGAGCCGGCAGCACGCGCGAGAGTGCCCGATAATCCCGAATTCTCGGCCGAAACGGATGAATTATTCTGCTTGCCATACGTTCCTGGCACACAGAATAATGCATGCCGCCGTGCCAATTTCGGAACCCGACATAAGGTTCCGGCGCGGGCAAGGAATTCGTCGGCGTGCACGCCAATCCTATAGCACGCCGCTGAATGTCAGCGCAGGAATGAGGGAGGAAGCTCATGGCCATGCCAAATGCCACGCCGGCTACGGCAGTACCCAGTACAAATCGATGGCTGCAGATCGTGCTCGGCGTGATCTGCATGGTTGCAGCGGCGAACATCCAGTATGCCTGGACGCTGTTCGTCCCCGAGATTCAGAAGACCTTCGGCTGGGACCGCGCCGCGATCCAGGTCGCCTTCACGATCTTCGTCGTCGTCCAGACCTGGCTGACCCCGATCGAGGGTTACTTCATCGATAAGTACGGCCCGAGCCGCGTCGTCATGTTCGGCGGTCTGATGACGGGCCTGGCCTGGGTCATCAACTCCTACGCCACCAGCCTGAGCGGCTTCTACCTCGGCTCGGTGGCCGGCGGTATCGGCGTCGGCTGCGTCTACGCCACCTGCGTCAACAACGCGCTCAAGTGGTTCCCGGACAAGCGCGGCCTCGCGGTCGGCCTCACGGCGGGCGGCTACGGCGCCGGCTCGGCGCTCACCATCCTGCCGATCGCCAAGATGATCGACGGCGGCAACTACGCCCAGGCCTTCTTCGTCTTCGGCCTGATCCAGGGCGCCATCATCATCGCCGCCGCCATCGCCATGCGCGCCCCGCGCAAGGATCAGGTGCCCTTCTCCACCAAGGTCCTGCAGTCGCGGCGCGACTACACCCTGGGCGAGGCGCTGCGCACCCCCGTGTTCTGGGTGATGCTGCTGATGTTCACCTGCACGGTGACGGGCGGCCTGATGGCCGTGGCCCAGCTCGGCGTGATCGCGCAGGATCTCGGGGTGAAGAACTTCCAGGTCAACCTGTACTTCTTCGCCATGGCGGCGCTGCCCTTCGCGCTGATGCTCGACCGGATCATGAACGGCATCTCGCGCCCCCTCTTCGGGTTCGTCTCGGACCGGATCGGCCGTGAGAAGACGATGTTCATCGCGTTCGCGATGGAGGGTATCGGCATCGTGGCGCTGGGCTACTTCGGCTCCAACCCGTGGGCCTTCGTGATCCTGTCCGGTGTGGTGTTCCTGGCCTGGGGCGAAGTCTACTCGCTGTTCAGCGCCACGGCCGCCGACACCTTCGGCTCGAAGCACATCGGCAAGATCTACGGCGTGCTCTACTGCGCCAAGGGCTTCGCCGCGCTGTTCGTGCCGGTGGGCAACCTGATCATGCAGGCGACCGGCACCTGGGCGACCGTCCTCTACACGGTGGCGACCATGGACCTGATCGCCGCCGTCCTGGCGATCGCGGTCCTGCGGCCGATGCTCAAGCAGCACCACGCGGCGAACAACGACGCGGCGGCTCCGGCGATGAAGCTGGCCCACGCCTGAGCGACGGCCCCGGCCGCGCCGCGGCCGGGGCGAAGCCTCCCGACCCGGCTCCGGAATTCCGGAGCCGGGTCGGGCAGCACCGGGCAGCACAAGGCAGCTGGCCCGCACGGAGACCGTCTCGTCGAGACGCAGGGTCGCCGCGGACGATCGCGGATGTTCGGGCGCGCATCGACGATCGGGTGAGGGACGGCTTTCCTGGCGCCTCGCTCTCACGCGATAGCCCGGCCGCGCTCGGCGCCATTCCAGGACCTGAGGCCAGAATCCATTCTCGCGTTCCCGGAGTTCGACTGTGCTGCAGCCTTCCGAGACCTCTCTGGGTCTAGCCTCGATCGGACAGACCCTGAGTCTGCGTGAACAGGCCTACGACAGCATCAAGCAATCGATCCTGGCGATGGATCTCTACGCCGGATCGGCGCAGATCCGGCTGCACGAACACCAGATCGCGCAGGATCTCGGCATCAGCCGCACGCCGGTCCGGGAAGCCCTGACGCTCCTGGAGCGGGAGGGCTTCGTCTCCACGGTGCCGCGCCGCGGCCTCTTCGTGACGCGCAAGAACAAGCGCGAGATCGTCGAGATGATCACCGTCTGGGCCGCGCTCGAAGGCATGGCGGCCCATGCCGCCGCACGGAACGCCGAGGATGCCGATCTCCGCGCGCTCGGCAGGGCCTTCGAGGCGTTCGACATCGCGACCCTGCCCGACCACCTGAAAGCCTACGACGAGGCCAACCTCGACTTCCATCGGACGATCATCCGTCTCGGCGGCTGCGGGTTGATGGTCGAGATGACGACCAACCTGTTCATCCACATGCGGGCGATCCGGTCGGCCTTCCTCCATCGGGCCGGGAGGCTCGAAGACTCGATGCGCGAGCATGCCGCCATCATCGCCGCCTTGCAGGCCCGCGACGCGGATCGGGCCGCGATCCTCGTCCGCGATCACGCGCTGGGGCTGATCGCGCACGTCGAGGCGCACTGGACTTGGCCAGAGGGGTGAGAGGCACCTCTGTCGGAGGACGACCTATGCTACCGTCCGTTCAGATGACCGATCTGCTCGGCCTCGCTTTCCTGATCCTCGGGCTCGTCGGAGCCGGGATCGCCAGCGCGAGCCAGACCGCGCGTTTCGCGGAGGAGCCGCGCGAGGAGCTCGCGGGCGGAGCGCTGCTGGTGGCGATCCTCGGCCTCGCCTTCGTGCTCGCCGAGTGAGCGGGCGCGGCGCGTCGTGAGCGCCGGCCTTCCCGGGAGCCCGCCGCGCGCTACGGGGTCGCCCGCCGCGCTTGCGCGTTCCACGTCTCGAACTTCCCGAGCACGCCCCACGCGGTCAGCCCGATGAAGATCGGCATCGTGTAGGGGCTCAGCCCGAAGGCGGGCGTGAGCTGTGCGAGCACCTGCCCGAGACCGGTGCCGAGCGGCACCTGGGAGAGGATCTGCGTGGCGACGGCGCCGATGATGCCGATCGCCGACTTCCTGCCCGAGAGCAGCTGCCCGATCGTCTGCCCGAGCGCGCCGTTGACCGGCCCGAGGACCGCGCCGTCGGGACGCGCCGCGGGCGGCCCGGGCAAGATCGGCGCGGTCGGGAGGCGCGCACCGTCGATCTGTCGGCGCAGGGCCTGGAGGAGCTCGTCGAGCCGCGCCGCGACGTCAGCGGGCGGCGCGGCCGGCGCGGGCGTGGCCGGCGCGATCACCACCGGGGGCATCGGGGCAGGTTGCATCGGGGCAGGTTGCATCGGGGCGGGCTGCATCGTGGTGACCGCCCTCGCGGCGAGCTGTCGCTCCAGGTCCTGGATCCGCGTCAGCACCGCGTGGTCCGGCGCCGCCGGCCGCAGCGCCTCCTGGATGGCGGCGATCGTGCGCGCGTCCGCGAGACCGGTATCGTCCAGACCGCACCGCGCCTGGAACGTCGCGACGGCCGTCATGGTCCGCGGCCCGTTCCGGCCGTCCTCGACGAGGGGCGGCGTCGCGCCGAGGCGATTGAGCGATTGCTGGACCCAGAGCGTGCTGTCGGCGAGTTCGTCGTCGGGCTCGCGGGACACGGCCGCCTCGACGGCCCGCGGCGCCGCGAGCGCGACCGTCGCGTCGAGGTCGATGAGGCTCCGCAGGATCACCGCGGTGCCGATCTGCGTGTCGACCACGTTCGGGTCGAACACGTGGTCGCGCACGAACTTGCCGCCGCGCGCGCCGGGCGGCCCGTAGGCCGTCGATCCGCCCCAGAGATACGGCGAGTTCACGCCCCGGCCGTGGTAGCCGTAGCCGTTGAAGCCCTCGAGCCGGTAGAGGGCCCGCGCGACGCTCCAGTCGCCGAGCCCGACCAGGCCCTGGAGGCGCAGCGCGTCGACCGCCCCTTCGACGAAGGCCTGCGGCCCCGTGAAGGGCCCGCGCCCCTTCGGGACGATCGTGGTGCGCCGTCCGAGCTTCTGTCCGTTGCCGAGATAGGTGTCGAAATCGAACGTCGATTCCCGGTAGTGGCAGAGCCCGATGAACCACCAGGGCACGCCGGTGCGGGCCTCGATCTCCTGGTAGCGCGGCTTTCCGGCGGCGAGCTGCTGCGCGAGCTTGCGCACGGTCGCGAGCTTCTCCGGCCGGATCTGGAGCGACGCCCAGGTCCGCTCGTAGCCGTCCTGAAAATCCTGGAAGGATGCCATGTCGATGCTCCGGGCTCTGCGGTGACGAAGCCTTTATGGGACGGCCGGCACCTGCGCGCGGCCGGGCGCCGATCGGGCGGGGCTTCGGGCGATGCCCCGGATCCGGACGCGCGCGGTGGCGAAGTC
>NZ_JBKFBI010000067.1:0-29983 GCF_053346095.1 Methylobacterium sp. A52T
CTCACGCAGATCCTGGCTGTAGGGTCGGCCCATGGTCTGCTCCTCATCTGGAGCGCGCAATGAATCAGCCCAACAGCCCGACGTGAACCCCAACTGGCCGATTCAGCGCAAACCGAAAACGCTCTAGATCCGCGCCGGACACCACCGGCCGATCCGGCGCCGTCTGCGTGCCGTGCGGTGGACGGACGGTCATGCCCTGACCCGTACCGCGCCGCCGCGAGCCCGACCCTCAGGGCGGACCCGTGCGGGCCACGGCACCCCGCCGAGCCCGGAGAAGCGACGGTCACGCGCCCACGGTCGCGTGCGGCCTGCAGTAGCTGTCGCGCACCGCGGGAATGTCGTCGTAGCCGTCGACGGTGCAGAAATACGTGCACACCAACCAAGCGGCCAGGGCGAGACAGAGAACGCCGTTGTAGACCCACAGGCCGATCACGCGCCGGCTCGGCAGGTTCGGCAATCCGACGACTGAACCCGGTACCCAGTCGACCGCGAATACGATCGTGCAGAGGGCTCCCAGGACGCCGGCCATCATCACGGCGAGGGCGGTGGACGTCATGTCCCGTCGCGATCCCGCTCTCCGCCGGACATGCGCGGCGTCACGCCGGCGCGACCGGCGCGGGCACGACACCTCGTGGCGGACACGCGCAGCCGAATTCCTGTCACAGCTCCCTCCTGTCCCTCCGATCCAAGTCACACCAGCTAACCGGGACGGCGCCCCCACGTCGAGGTCGGAAAATGCGCCGCACCGTCGTAGGACGCGCCGAATGGGTGAAAGGTCCGCGGAGTGCGCTGCCGAGCGGTTCGGCCATGGCTCTTGAAGGCTCTGTGTGCGCGCTGGGGTTCGAACCTCGGACCCGCTCCGTAAGAGGACGATGTTCCGGGCGCCGAGACGCGCATGTTCCGCTTGCTGGCGTCGCCGACAGCTTGAGCGCGCTCCCGTAATTCGATGGATCCTCCGATTGTCCAACGCTGGGCACCGCTGAAATCGCTCCGCCTGCTTGCCGGAAGGCGCCTCGCCGATCAGACGGCTGCCGCCGCGAACTCGCGGTCAGAAAAGATCGCCTCGTCGTGTTCGACGCCTCCCTGGCTTCGGCCTGCGCACCGGCGCGGGCTGCTCGCGGCGGCGGATCGTCCAGTACCGCAGCGCCATCGGTCAGACCAATCAGGACACCCTCGGCCGGGGCGTGCTGCTCTCGCCGACGAATGCCCGGCGAGCGGCGAGCGAGCGGTTGGCGCTGGCCAAGCTCGGGTAGGGTCCGCACGCCGAGGAACAACTCGCCATGGCGCGGGCCACCTTGACGTTCGGATCGAAGACTGAGCAGCCACCGGGAAGCTGCTGCACAAGGAGGCGCTTCCCTCCGTGACCCGGGCGAGAGTGGCCGAGCGCCTCGGGCAGATCTCGAAGGAGAGCGGGCCTGACGCGGCGAACAGCGCGCGGGCCACGCTCTGGGCCTTCTATGCGTGGCAGATCGGGAACGGCGTGGCCGAGTTTAAATCGGTCATCGGCAGGATTGAGACGGCCCAAGAGGAGAAGCGCCGCCGGGTGCTCCCGCCCGACGAGATCAAGGCGACGTTGAAGGCCTGCCGGGATGACGACTTCGGCCGCATCGTCCGCTCGTGATTGCGGACCGGTCAGCGCCGCGAGGAGGTGGCGGGCATGACGGGGGCCGAGCTCGAACTCGCGAGCGGCACCTGGCGACTGCCGGGCCAGCGGACCGAGAATTGTCTGCCGCTCGACGAGCCGCTGTCCCGCGCCACCGCCCGCGCGCAGAGCATGCTTCCGACCCTGAGCCGACCTCAGCGCCGCCGGCACTCGTCGCGCGGCTCTTCGCTGCGTCCACTCTGCAATCTATTGCGCTACGGACGGACCTGATCCGGATCGACCCCTGCGCTGGGGCGCACGAGTGGCGTATGATCCGCCCTGTGGACTTGTTGATAACTATTCTCCCCAGCAGAGGAGCATGGAAGTTCATCAAATCAGTTTCCGTGCCAGACCGGTCTGACGTGCCTGTCGCGGAGAGAGCACATCTGATCAAAAAGTGCTGTCTCGAGCCCGGCGATCCCCGATTTGTCTACGCTGCATCCTCGACTCCGAGGACCTACAGGCGTCACGCTGACGGCAAGCACCCGCCCGCGCAAGATCGCGGATGACGGGTCGATGCGGATGGTCGGGAATGCGGCGATGTCGGGCGGTCAGGGCGGGAGCGGCGCAGATCCGGTCAACGGTACCGGCGGTCAGCCCGGCGCGGACGAGGTGGCGAACGGCACCGGCGCGGCCGGCGGAAACGGCAGCGCCTCTGCCCAGGGGAGCGGCGGAGGTGCGGGCGGTGCCGCGGGCTCGGTCGGAGGCGCCGGCGGCAACGGGGGCGCGGCAGCTGGCGGAACTGTCACCAACACGTCGGGGACGGGCGGCGCCTACTCGACCAACACAGGCTCCAGCTTTTTCGGGGGGGCTGGCGGAGCAGGCCTCGCCGGCCCGAATCCCGGCGATGGCGGCGGCGGCGGCGGCGGCGGCAGCCACGGCCAGTACCTCTCCAACACGGGGAATGGTGTAGGCTTCACCTTTTCCCGGACCGGCGGCACCGGTGGAACGGGCGGTGTCGGCAACGGGACGGGCGGAGGTGGTGGCGGCGGCAGCGGTGGTTACGGCTTCGTGGAGCCCGGCCCCGGATCCTTCATCGCGAGCGCTCAGATCACCGGCGGGAACGGTGGTGCCGGCGGTGCCGCCGGCGGTCCCGGCGCTTCCGGCGGTGCCGGCGGTGACGGCGGCATCGGACTTTTCCTCTACGGGAGCACGGGCACCAACACCGGCCAGATCTCGGGCGGAAACGGTGGCCTGGGCGGGGCCGCGAACGGCGGGACGGCGGGCATCGCGGGCCAGGGGGGAGCCGGCCTGTCCGGCGCGAACATCGCCATCACCAACACCGGCACGATCTCGGGTGGCTTCGCCGGCGGCAGCACAACCGTCCGGGCCGTCGCTATCAACGTCACGGGCGGCACCAACAGCTTGACCCCCAGCACGGGAACGCTGAACGGTGGCCTCGGGATCGCCGGCGGCACCACGACATTGCGCGTCCTCGGCAACGCTCCCAACAATCTCGGACCCGTAGCCAACGCCGGCACGTTCGACATCTCGGGGACGACGGCCGGTGCCTCGATCACCACGCTCTCGGGCACCGGTGGGACGACGCTCGGCGCGCAGGCCCTGACCATCACCAATGGTTCGACCAGCTACAGCGGCGCGATCTCCGGTACCGGCGGCGTGGCGGTCAACGGTGGCACGCAGACGTTGACGGGGGCCAGCACCTACTCCGGCGGCACCACGATCGGTTCGAACGGCGGCGCGGTGTCGAGCACCCTTCAGCTCGGCGGCCCGACCTCGGCCGGCACGGGGACGATCACCTTCGGCACGATGTTGGGCACGGTGACAGCGCGCCTCGGACTCAGCGTGGCCGCTCAGCCGACCAACGGCGGCACCTTCGCCAACACCATCTCCAATTTCGGTTCGGGCAACGAGATCGCGCTCGCCGGGCTGACCAACTCCAGCGTCAGCTACAACAGTGCGAACAGCTCGATCACCATCACCGGAACCCGCTCCGGTGGCGGGCAGGTGAGCGAGAATTTCGTGCTGTCAGCCCCCCGCACGACCAGCTTCGCGGCGGTGTCGGACGGCCAGGGCGGCACGATCGTGCGCGCCGCTACGGCCCCGAACCACACGAATCCCACGAACCCATCTCAGCCGGCCAACCCTGCACCCTGCTACGTGACCGGAACGCGGATCCGTGTCCTGCGCGATCGGGTCATCTCGGACGTGCCGGTGGAGCAGCTCGCGGAGGGCGATCTCGCCATCACGGCTGCCGGTACGCCGCGCCCGATCCGTTGGATCGGCACCCGCGCGTACCGAGGATCGATGGTTCCCCCGGCCGAGCGCCCCGTCCGCATCCGGGCCGACGCGCTGGGCGAGGGCGTGCCCGCCCGCGACCTGCTTGTTTCTCCAGATCACTGCCTGTGGCTGGACGGGCTGTTCGCGGCCGCGGGACATCTGGTCAACGGCTCGAGCATCACGCGTGGCGAGGCGGTGACGGATCTCACCTACTGGCACGTCGAGTTGGACACGCACGACCTGCTGCTCGCGGAGAATGCTCCGGCGGAGAGCTTCCTGGCGGCGCCCGGCGTGCGCGGAGGCTTCGATGGCGTGCAGGCCCTCGACGTCGGCACCGGGCGCATGCCCTACGCTCCGCGCGCCGAACTCGGCCCCGACTTGGCCGCGCTGCGCGGGCGCTTAGCCCTCCGCGCTGTCTCGTTCGACGGTGCTGCAGAGCCGGGCCCTGTGCGAGCGTGGCTGGACCGATGCGTCGTGACGGGCGATGGCCTGCTGCACGTCGGGGGCTGGGCGCGCGACGAGGCGCATCCCGACACCACGCTGTGCCTGGACGTGTTGGTGGACGGTGTCGTCGTGGCGTTCGCGGTGGCGGCCGAGTTCAGGTCGGACCTGGCCGCGGCCGGCTTCGGCGACGGGCGATGCGGCTTCGACCTCGGTGTGTATGTACGCCTCGCTCCGCACGTGCATCACAGTGTCGAAGTGCGTCGCTCGGCCGATGGCCTCTTGATGTGCGCCAAGCGGATGGATGCGACAGGGTCTTGGATTGCGCTGTTGGCAGCGTAGCGTCGATCGGGACATCTGGAGCCGACCCTCAGCCCCGCCTGCACCGCCGCGCGGGGCTTTTTCGGCCGCTTGCGCTGACCCAGGGGAAGGCGGGCGAGGTGCCGTCATGCGACGGTCACGATCGTGAGCCGGTCCCCTCCATCGACGCGCCCATTTTCGAAGCCGACCGCCAAGCCGTGATCTCGGAGCGCTGCAACGGCTTGGCGAACCGAATCGTAACCCTCGGCGATGAAGCGCGGCGTCCGCGGACTGGGCTCGCCAGTCGACGTTCATCGAACGGAGTGCGGTTCAACGCTGTGATGAAGACTGTTGGACGGTTCGCCTTCTCACCGCGCGCTTACCGGCCTCAAGATCCGGTTCGCAGGAGGGGCTAAGTCTTGGTGGGCGCACTAGGGTTCGAACCTAGGACCCGCTGATTAAGAGTCAGCTGCTCTACCAACTGAGCTATGCGCCCGATCGCTTCTGCGACCGCCCGGTGGCCACCAAGTCCGTCCGGGGTGGCGGGCTGATACCAACGCGGCCGGGGCCTGTCCACCCCCGGCCGCAGCTTTTTCTCATTCCGCCGCCGCATGCTGTGCATGCACGCGCACGGAATGGGCCGACAGCTTGTTCAGCGCCGACAGATACGCCTTCGCCGACGCCACGAGCGTGTCCGGATCGGCGCCGCGCGCGGTGACGGTGCGCTCGCCGTCCCGCAGGCGCACCGAGACCTCCGCTTGCGCGTCCGTCCCGCCGGTCACGGCATGGACCTGATAGAGTTCCAGCTGCGCCTGATGCGGGACCAGCGCCGAGATCGCGTTGAATACCGCGTCGACCGGCCCGTTGCCGTCCGCCTCCTCGATCCGCGTGCCGGTCTCGTCGGCGATGCGCAGCGTGGCGCGCTGCGGTCCGCGGGTGCCGGCGATGACCGACAGCGAGACCAGCCGGATGCGGTCGTGAGCCGTGGCGAGATTCTCGTCGACCAGCGCCTCGATATCCTCGTCGTAGACGTGCTTCTTCCGGTCGGCCAAGGCCTTGAACCGGTCGAACGCGTCCTGGAACTGGTTGTCCGACAGGTGCAGGCCGAGGTCCTCCAGCTTGGAGCGGAACGCCGCCCGGCCGGAGTGCTTGCCCATCACCAGGGAGGTCTTGGTCAGCCCCACGGAGGCCGGGGTCATGATCTCGTAGGTCTCGGCGTTCTTCAGCATGCCGTCCTGGTGAATGCCGCTCTCGTGTGCGAAGGCGTTGCGGCCGACGATCGCCTTGTTGAACTGCACCGGGAAGTTCGTTGCGTGGCTCACGAGCTTCGAGGCGCGGGTCAGCATGGTCGACTCGACGCCGGTCTCGTAGGGCAGCACGTCCGCCCGGGTGCGCAGCGCCATCACGATCTCCTCGAGCGCGGCGTTGCCGGCCCGCTCGCCGATGCCGTTGATCGTGCACTCGACCTGCCTCGCGCCGCCCTCGATGCCCGCCAGGGAGTTGGCGATCGCGAGGCCCAGGTCGTTGTGGCAATGGACCGAGAACACAGCCTTGTCGGCGTTCGGCACGCGCTCGCGGACGTTCGCGAACATGTCGCGGTACTCCGACGGCGTGGCGTAGCCGACCGTATCGGGGAGGTTGATGGTCGTGGCGCCGGCCTTGATCGCCGCCTCGACGCAGCGGCACAGGTAGTCGAGCGGCGTGCGGGTCGCGTCCATGGCCGACCACTCCACGTCCTCGACGAGGTCGCGGGCCTGGGCCACGGTCTTGAGGATGATCTCGACGACCTCGTCCTGGCTCTTACGCATCTGGTGCGCGAGATGGATCGGCGAGGTCGACACGAAGGTGTGGATCCGCGCGCGCTTGGCGTGGCGCACGGCCTCGCCGGCCCGGGCGATGTCGGCGGGGATCGCGCGGGCGAGGCCCGCGATGGTCGCGCGCTTGGTCCTCCGGGCGATCTCAGAGACCGCCTCGAAATCGCCGTTCGACGCGATGGGGAACCCGGCCTCGATGATGTCGACGCCCATCGTGTCGAGCAATTCGGCGACCGCGAGCTTCTCGTCGAAGGTCATGGTGGCGCCGGGGCACTGCTCGCCGTCGCGGAGCGTCGTGTCGAAGATCAGGATCCGGTCGCGGGCGGAGGCGGTGCTGGTCGTGGTCATGGCATTACCCTGTCGCGGGCCGCCCGGCACGTGATGGCGCGGCGCGGCGTGGTGCCCTCGCGGGCGGATTCGCGAATGAAAGAACTCCCCTGAAGGCCCAGGCGCGCGCCCGGACGGCCCTCAGGGGCGGGTAAGCAGAAGCGGAAGAAGGAGCCCGGAGCGGCGCGCACGGGACCGAAGCGCCGTAGCGGCGGCGCGGGCGGTCTCGGTCGCTGAGCCGGCTCTGGCCAAGGCTCGTCTCTCCTGTCGGCGACCCGCGCGGGACGTTCTCACGGCGCGGTGCTGCCCGTAGGTATCCCCGGAGCGGTCGGAACACAAGCGAGACGCGCGTCAGGAGGCGCCGGCTGGGACGGTCGCGGCCGGCAGGTCCGCGAGGATCGCCGCCGCGAGATCGTCGTAGAGCAGCATCTGCCCGGCGGCCCAGGCTTCGAATTCAGCGAGCAGCGTCGGATCGAACGCGGTCAGGCGGCCACCGGTGATCCGGATCCATCCCGCCGCTTCCGCCTCGCCGAGCAGATTGCCGACATGGGCGCGCGACACGTCCAGCCGATCGGCGAGGCCGCGCAGGCTGAGCGACATCGCCGCCGGCGCGCCGGGCACCGCGGCGGCGTAGTGGGCCCCGACCAGGGCGGTCAACAGCGGGTAGCCGCAATCCCGTCCGGCGAAATGGAGCACCCGCGGGAACGGCGCGATGAGCGTGCCGTGCCGCAGCACGTGGGCGGCCGACAGGCGGACCAGCTCCCCGAGCCGGTCGGGTCCGACGAGCATCCCGGCGCGGCCCGGGTCGCGACGGGTCACCGCATCGATGGCGGCGACGAACAGGCGCCCGCTTCGCGCGATCTCGGTCACCAGGGCCGGCGCCGCCTGCAGGCATTTCATCCGACCGTCGCCCCGATCCGCCACCGCCGTAACGAATCGCCCGGCCTTCAGGGCCGATACGAAGCCGGCCGTCTGCCTCGGGCTCGATCCCACCATCGTCTGGAGGACCGTCAGGGTGGGGGGCGGTCCGCCATGGTGGCGCCACGCGTAGTCGTTGTGGATCAGCATGAACGAGACCACGTAGCGCCCGATCTGATTGAGCAGCTTGTGGCTCGGCCAGACAATCTGCGCCGGTTCGATCATGCCCTGGCAGTAACCGGCGACCGCCAGGCGGAAATCGCGCTCGGCTCGAAGCAGAGCGATCCGCGCCCGGAAATGATCGTCCAACATCCGCGCTCCGATCTAGCCGGATCCGGACCGAAGGGATGCCCCGCGCCCAGCCACCGGTCCAGGATTTCCTGCAAAGTTTGGACTCGGTGGTGAAGAACGCGCGAGGATACGACTCGCAGTGCTTGTCTCAGCGCTGCCGGAGCGAGCGGTCCGCCGGGCCTGGCCGGCGTCAGATGCGAAGGGGACCGCCCACCGTGTGCGATCTGCATCGACCCTCTCTCTCCCGGCGCGGCCTGCTGGCCGCCGCGGCGGCCGGTACCGCGATGGGGGCTTCCGCCCGGCCCCGGCGGGTCGAGGCAGCCCCCGACGGGGCGCGATCGAACGCCATCGCGCCCGAGACGGCGCTGACGCGGCTGCGCGACGGCAACGGCCGCTACGTCGCCAACACGTCGACGAACCGGGACTTCTCGGCGGGTCGCGCTGCGCGGGCCGCGGCACAGTATCCGATCGCCTGCATCGTCGGCTGCGCCGATGCCCGGGTCGCCCCAGACTTCATCTTCGACCAGGGACCGGGCGATCTCTTCGTCGTCCGCGTCGCCGGCAACTTCGTCACCACCGATGGCCTCACCAGCCTCGAATACGGCGTGTCGGTCCTGGGCGCGCCGCTGATCCTCGTCCTCGGCCACTCCGATTGCGGGGCCGTGAAGGCGACGATCGACGTCATGAAGACCAACGCGACCCTTCCCGGTCATCTCCCCGTGCTGATCGACGCGATTCGCCCGGCGGTCGATCTGGCGGCGAAGGCGCGTGCGGAGGATCCCCTCGCCGAGGCCATCGCCCAGAATGTCCGGCACAGCGTCCGGCGCCTGGAGCAGGCCGGCCCCATCATCGCGGAGGCCGTCGCTGCCGAGCGGGTAAAGGTCGTGGGCGGCTTCTACGACATCGGCACGGGCCGGGTCGTGATCCTCTGACCGCGGTGCAGGATCCGCCCCGGCGTGCGTGCGGGCGCTGCGCCGAAGCTTGCCAATGACGGTGCAGCCTCGATAAAGCCCGCCGGCACGTCGAGACTGAACCCACGAGACCGTCATGGCCAGCTACAAGCTCCTGCTCCTCCCCGGCGACGGGATCGGCCCGGAGGTCGCCGGCGGCATGCAGGTGGTGCTCGACACCCTCAAGGAGACCGGTCTCGCGACCTTCGAGACCGAGACCGACCTCGTCGGCGGCAGCGCCCTCGACGCGCACGGCGTCCCGCTCGCGGACGCGACCCTGCAGCGCGCCAGGGACGCGGACGCGATCCTGCTCGGCGCGGTCGGCGGTCCCAAATGGGCCGGCGTCGCCTATGAGAACCGCCCCGAGGCCGGCCTGCTGCGCCTGCGCAAGGAGCTCGACCTCTTCGCCAACCTGCGCCCGGCGATCTGCTACCCGGCGCTGGCCGAGGCCTCGGCACTGAAGCGCGAGCTGGTCGAGGGGCTCGACATCATGATCGTCCGGGAACTCACCGGCGGCGTCTATTTCGGCGAGCCGAAGGAGATCACCACGCTGGAGGACGGTTCCAAGCGGGCGGTCGACACCCAGGTCTACACGACGGCGGAGATCGAGCGGATCGCCCACGTGGCCTTCGACCTCGCGGGCAAGCGCTCGGGCCGGGTCGCCTCGGCCGAGAAGCACAACGTGATGAAGTCGGGCGTCCTCTGGAAGGAGGTCGTCACGAAGGTGCACGCCGAGCACTACGCCGACCTGCAGCTCGAGCACATCCTCGCCGACAACTGCGCCATGCAGCTGGTGCGCCGGCCCAAGCAGTTCGACGTGCTGGTGACCGACAACCTGTTCGGCGACGTGCTCTCCGACATCGCAGCCATGCTCACCGGCTCGCTGGGCATGCTGCCGTCGGCCTCCCTCGGCGCGGTCGACGCGAGCGGCCTGCGCCGCGCGCTCTACGAGCCGGTCCACGGCTCGGCGCCCGACATCGCCGGCCAGGACAAGGCCAACCCGATCGCCATGATCGGCTCGCTCGCCATGTGCCTGCGCTACTCCTTCGGCCTCGGCGACGCGGCCGACGCCATCGACGGCGCCATCACCGACGCCCTCGCGGGCGGCGCGCGCACCGCCGACATCGCCGGCGAGGGCACGAACCCGATGGGCACGCGCGCCATGGCCAGCGCGGTGGCGGACGCGCTCCGCACCCGGGTCGGCTGAGACACGTCTTCGGCGCGTCGCAGCACCGGGGTCGGTCCCCAGCCGCGTGTTTCGACGCATGGCGGTCGGGCGCGACCTTCGCTATGACGCGCCCATCGAGGATTGGGAGCGTCATGAAGGCCGGAGACGGGGCGTCTGAGCGCGCGAGCGCGGATTTCGGCTTCGAGCGCGTGGCGCTCGACGAGAAGCAGGGGCGCGTCGACAGCGTCTTCCACTCGGTCGCCCGCCGCTACGACATCATGAACGACCTGATGTCGGCGGGCCTGCACCGGGCTTGGAAGGCGCAGCTCGTCTCGATGCTGCGGCCGCCGCAGAACCGGGCCTTCGCGCATCTCGACGTGGCCGGCGGCACCGGCGATGTGGCGTTCCGGGTGCTGGCCGCGGGCGGCCCGCGCACCCGCGTCACCGTCCTCGACATCAACGAGTCGATGCTGCGGGTCGGCGCCGAGCGGGCGCGGGAGCGCAAGGTCGACGAGGCCGGCGACCGGATCGCCTTCGTAACCGGCAACGCCGAGGCCCTGCCGCTGCCGGACGCGTCCTTCGATGCCTACACGATCGCCTTCGGCATCCGGAACGTGCCGCGGATCGAGACGGCGCTGACCGAGGCGCGGCGGGTGCTGAAGCCCGGTGGGCGCTTCCTCTGCCTGGAATTCTCGGCCGTCGACATCCCGCTGCTCGACCGCATCTACGACGCCTACTCGTTCAACGTGATCCCGCGCATCGGCGCCCGGGTGGCCGGGGACGCCGAGTCCTACCGCTACCTCGTGGAGTCGATCCGGAAGTTCCCGACCCGCGGCGCCTTCGCGGGCATGATCGAGCGCGCGGGCTTCCGGCACGTCACCGACCGGGCGCTGACGGGCGGGATCGTGGCGATCCATTCGGGCTGGAAGGTCTCTTGACCGCCGCCGCGCGCGACGGGAGCCAGCACCGGTGATCAGCGCCGCCGTCAACCTGTTTCGCGGCGCGCGGGTCGGCTTCGTGCTGGCCCGCGAGGGCGCCCTCGCCCTCGTCGACCCCTCTGAGCTGCCCCCGCACCTGCGCCTCGCCCTGCGGATCGGGCGCTCCCTCGAGCGGCCCGGCCTCGACGACGGGGCGGCCCGGCTCTCGGCGGCGATGACGCGCCTCGGCCCGTCCTACGTGAAGTTCGGCCAGTTCCTGGCGACGCGGCCCGACATCGTCGGCATGCGCGCGGCCTTCGACCTGGAGAAGCTGCAGGACCGGGTGCCGCCCTTCCCGCAGGCGGTCGCGATCCGCACGGTCGAGGCCGCCCTCGGCAAGCCGGTGAGCGCCCTGTTCGTCTCGTTCAGCGAGCCGATCGCCGCTGCCTCGATCGCGCAGGTCCACAAGGCGATCGTGCAGGATCCCGACGGCACGCAGCGCGCCCTCGCCGTGAAGGTAATGCGGCCCGGCGTCCGCGAGCGCTTCATGCGCGACCTCGAGGTCATGCGCTTCATGGCCCGCGTGGTGCACACCCTGTCGCCGCAGGCCGAGCGGCTGCGCCCGCGCGAGGTGGTGGAGATCCTCGCCCGCTCGGTGCTGATGGAGATGGATTTCCGCCTCGAGGCGGCGGCCGCCTCCGAACTCGCCGAGAACACCAAGGACGATCCCGACTTCCGCGTGCCGAGGCCGGAATGGGAGCTGACCGCCCGCGAGGTGCTGTCGGCCGAGTGGATCGAGGGGACTCGCCTGCACAGCGCCGCGGAGCTCGCCGCCCGGGGGCACGATCCGCAGACCATCGGGCGGACCGTCATCCAGAGCTTCCTGCGGCACGCGATCCGCGACGGCTTCTTCCACGCCGACATGCACCAGGGGAACCTGCTGGTCGACGCCGAGGGCCGGCTGGTCGCGGTCGATTTCGGCATCATGGGCCGCCTCGGCCCGAACGAGCGCCGGTTCCTCGCCGAGATCCTGCTGGGCTTCATCCTGCGCGATTACCGCCGGGTGGCGAAGGTCCATTTCGAGGCGGGCTACGTGCCGGCGCACCACTCCGTGGAGGATTTCGCGCAGGCGATCCGCGCGATCGGCGAGCCGATTCACCAGCGCCGGGCCGACGAGATCTCGATGGCCAAGGTCCTGACCCTGCTGTTCGACGTCACGGCGCTGTTCGACATGAGCACCCGCACCGAGCTGGTGATGCTCCAGAAGACCATGGTGGTGGTGGAGGGCGTCGCCCGCTCCCTCGACCCACGTCTCGACATGTGGACCACGGCCGAACCGGTCGTGCGCGCCTGGATCGCCCGGAACATGGGTCCGGTCGGTCGGGCGCAGAGCGGCCTGGAAGCTCTGCGGGTGGTTTCCGACGTGGTCGGCGATATCCCGGACCTCGCCATGCGGTTGAAGCGCGTGCTGGTCCGCCTCGACGAGGCCGGCACGGGCGATGCGCGCCGCCTGGAGGGCTTCGCCCGCGCGGAGCGCCAGCGGGCGATCTGGTCGACGCTGGCCCTGTGGGGCATCGCCGTCGGCGCGTTGATGCTGGCATTCCGGGGGCTCTGACGCGGCACCGACCCCGATCCGGGACCGGCATCGCGCGTAGTCCGCGGGCGCTCAGCCGGGCTTGGGTCCCTGGGCGGGCGCGTCCTCCGTCGCGGGGACCAGGGCACGCAGCTCGCGGGCCAGCTCCTTGAGCCCGTTCGAGCCCTTGGCGAGCACCCGGTCGGCCTGGCCGGCCAGACGGCGCCGGTCCTCGGCCGTGATGTCCTTGGCGGTGAGCACCACCACCGGCACGTCGCGGCTGTCAGGCCGGGCCCGCAGCGCCCGGAGGAACGCGAAGCCGTCCATCTCGGGCATCATCAGGTCGAGCAGGATGAGTGACGGACGCTCCGTCTCCAGGGCTGCCAGGGCACGCAGGCCGTTCTCGGCCTCGCGGACCGAGAATCCCTCGCGCCCGAGATAGGCGCAGACGTGCTCGCGCACGTCGGCCTCGTCCTCGACCACGAGGATCGCACCGTCGCCCGAGGCGAGGCGGAAGCGGTCGACGATCTGGCGCAGGCTTCCCCAGTCGATCGGCTTCTGCAGGTAATCGGTGGCGCCGAGGGAGAAGGCGAGGTTCTGCTCGTCTAGGACCGTTACCATCACGATCGGCGTCGCGCCGATCTCGGGATCGGCCCGGATGGCCCGCAGGACCGCCCATCCGTCCATCTGCGGCATGGTGACGTCGAGGAGCACGGCCCGCGGGTGCAGGCTGCGAGCGAGTTCGAGCCCGCGCCGCCCGTCCTCGGCGACCGTCACCGAGAAGCCCTCGCGCTCCAGGAAGCGCGCCAGCAGATCGCGGGTCGCGGAGTCGTCGTCGACCACCAGGATCGTCCCGCGGTCGCCGTCTCCCGATGCGGCCGGGTCCGCGTCCTCGGCCGCCGCGGCCTCGAAACGGTCCGGCAGCGTCAGCGTGAAGGTGGTGCCCTGCCCCTCGCGGCTGTCCACGGTGATCGAGCCGCCCAGCATCTCGGCGAAGGCCCGGGTGATCGCGAGGCCGAGCCCGGTGCCGCCGAACCGGCGCGTCGTGGAGGCGTCGGCCTGGGTGAACCGCTCGAACAGCTTGCCGACCTGCTCCCGCGTCATGCCGATGCCGGTGTCGGTCACGCAGAAGCGCAGCGCACCGTCCGCCCGGGCGACCGCCAGAGTGATCCGGCCGTCCTCGGTGAACTTCGCGGCGTTGCTGAGGAGGTTGATCAGGCACTGCCGAAGCTTGGTGACGTCGGTGTGCGCGCTGCCCAGGCCCGGTTCCAACTCCAGCGCCAGGGTGTTGCCCTTCTTGGCGACGAGCCCCTCGACCGTGACCGCGACCTCCTGCACCACGGCGGCGACCTCGAAATCCTCCGCGTAGATCTCGACCCGGTCGGCCTCGATCTTCGAGATGTCGAGCACGTCGTTGATCAGGCCGAGGAGGTGGCGGGCGTTGGTCTCGATCTTCTTCATGTCGGTGACGAGATCGGCCTCGCCGATATCCTCCAGCTCCTCCTGCACCATCTCGGAATAGCCGATCACCGCTGAGAGCGGGGTGCGCAGCTCGTGGCTCATATTGGCCAGGAACTGGCTCTTGGCCGCGTTGGCGGCCTCGGCCGCCGCGCGCGCCGCCTCGATCGCGGCCTCGGCCTCCTTGCGCTCGGTGATGTCCGTGTGGGTCCCGACCCACTCCCGCAGGGTGCCGTCAGGTTCGAGGATCGGGACGGCGCGGACGCTCATGTGCCGGTAGGTCCCGGAGGCGGCGCGGATCCGGTGCTCGGTGGCGTAGGGTTCCAGGCTGGTGACAGCGCGGGTCCACGCGGCACGGGTATGCGCACGGTCCTCCGGGTGGACTGCGTCGAGGAAGCCGAGCCCCGCGTAGGCAGCCTCGTCCTGGCCGGTGAAGCGGGTCCAGGCCGTCTGGCGGCGATGGAGGCTTCCTTCCGGGTTGGCGGTCCAGACGATGGCGGCGCTCGCCTCGATCAGCGAGCGGAAGCGCTCCTCGCTCCGGCGCAGCCGGGCCTCCGCGAGGTGGCGGATGGTCTCGTCGACCACCACGAGGCCGACGCCCTCGACGCTCTGGTCGGCCGCCGCCCTCTCCTCGCCCCGGAGCGGGTAGAAGCTCATCGAGAAGTGCCGCACGCCGCCCGGCGCCGAGGGTGTCGGCACCGCCACCGGCACGTTCGGCGAGACCAGGCCTTCCGCCAGGGCCGCGGCCAGTTTCGGGGCCAGCTCCTCCCGCAGCGTCGGGAGCATGGCCCAGATCGGCGCGCCGAGATCCGCGCCGAAGCCGCGCTCGCTCATGGTGGCGAGCGCCCGGTTCATGTGGCGGATCTTCAGGTCCCGGTCGAGGAAGCCGAGCCCCACCGGCGCGTTGGCCAGCACCCCGTCGAGGAGGCGCGACATCCGCAGCGATTCCTGCCTTCGCACCAGGGCGAGGCGCGCCAGGAGTACGATCGCCCCGAGGGCCGCCGCCGCGGAGAGGAGGAACAGCAGAAGGCCGCGCCACGCTTCGCGCGCCTGGATGGTCGCGAGCTGCTGCAGGGTCGCGGCCTGGCGGGCCGCCGACTCGGCGCGGATCGCGTCCATCAGCTGCTTGCCCTCGCCGGTGCGGACGAGGTCGATGGCGGCGTCGAAGCCTCGGTTCCGCCGCGCCTCCACCACCCGGGCGGCGAAGTCGCGCTTCTGCGCGATCAGCCCGGCGAGCGACGGGCCGCCGGCCCGGACCGACTCCTGCGCGGCGGCGCCGAGGCCGGTCAGCTCCGTGTCGATCTTGCTGAGGGCGGTCGTGTAGGGACGGAGGTAATCCTCGCTGCCGACCAGCACGAAGCCGCGCTCCCCGGTCTCCAGGTCCTTGACCTCGGAGATCAGGCGCTCGATCCCGGCGATCGTCGCGTTCGCCCGGGCGGTCGCGGCCCGGTCGGTCTCGCCGGTCACGTAGTTGGCCGTGCCGCTGCCCAAGGCGACGATCAGCAGGATGAAGGCCACGGGGGAGCCGAGGAGCCAACCCAGCGGGCCGGCGCCGCGCCAGTTGCGCCGGCGCAGGCCGAAGATCGATCCGGCGCGCGACGGGGCGCTCACGTCTCCACCAGCCCGGTGGTGGCGCCCGACGCCTCGGAATCGGGCCGGCCGTGCGGCTGGCCGAGATATTCCCGCGACCGCATCTCGATGAGGCGCGAGACGGTCCGGTCGAACTCGAAGGCCTCGCGGCCGTTCCGGGCGGTGTAGAGGTCCTGCGCTTCGGCGGCTGCGGAGGCCACGAGCTTCACGTGCCGGTCGTAGAGCGTGTCGACCAGCGTGATGAAGCGCTTCGCCTCGTTCCGCTCCGCCTCCCCCATCACCGGGATCCCGTCCAGGATCACGGTGTGGTAGGCGCGGGCGAGCGCCATGTAGTCGGAGGCGCCGAGGGGCTGGCGGCAGAGATCGTCGAAGCCGAACCGGGCCACGCCGGTCGCCTGCTCGGGAACCGCCACGGCCCGGCCGTGGACCGTGACCGTCGCCGGGAGGCCGCGGGTCTTGCCGGTCAGGGCCTTGAAGGCGGCGTCGAGGGCCGCGCGCGCCGCCCCGTCGGCGGGGACATGGTAGACCGCCGCGCCGCCGAGTTTCTCGAGCCGGAAATCCGTCCGGGAGTCGAGCCGGACGACGTTCACGCGTTCCTGCAGGGTCGCCACGAAGGGCAGGAACAGCGCCCGGTTGAGGCCGCCCTCGTAGAGTCGGTCGGGCTCGACGTTCGAGGTCGCGACGACGGTGACGCCCCGCCGGAACAGGTGGTTGAACAGGCGCCCCAGGATCATCGCGTCGGCGATGTCGGTCACCGTGAACTCGTCGAAGCACAGCAGGGTCGCCTCGTCGGCGAGCTGGTCGGCCACCGGTCCGATCGGGTCGTCGCCCTTGACGGTGCCGGCCTTCAGCGCCTGCCGGTAGGCGTGGATCCGCTCGTGCGCGTCGGCCAGGAAGCCGTGGAAATGGACGCGCCGCTTCGGCTCCGGCGCCGCCTCGTGGAAGAGGTCCATCAGCATGGTCTTCCCGCGCCCGACCGAGCCCCAGATGTACAGGCCCTTGATCGCCTCGGCCTCGTCCTTGCGGCGGAACAGCCACCCCAGGGCGCTCGTCTTGCTGGCCCGCTTGCGGCGCTGAAGGTCGAGGACCAGCCGGTCGAGGGCGCGCACGAGGTTCGCCTGGGCGGGATCGCGCTCGATGGCGCCGGTGGCAACCAGCGCCTCGTAGCGCTCGTGGACCGGGCCGGGCGAGACCGCACCGGCGAGCGCCGCCGGCGACGGGGCGATGGGCTTGCCGGATCTGTCGTTCACGCCGCCGGTTCCTCGCTGCTGATCGCGGTACCGGTTCGGCACCCCCTGCACCCGTGTCGGCGGTCAACGACCCGGGGCCTGTTCCAGTGCCGCGCAAGCTCGGCCTGAATCAAGCCCGCGGCCGAACAGCCGCGAGGAAGCGTCCCACCGAAGCGTCCCATCGGTCCCGCGCATGGCAGGCCCGCGGCCGGCCGGCCCCGCACTCTGCTGCATTGCACAATGAATAAGGGGATGCGACATCCCGGCGGTCTTCTGGGAGGAGCGTCCGGATTACCCCGCGCGGCAGCGCGCACGAACCGGAGCTTCATCATGGCGGTACAAGCCCTCGATGGGCCGACCCACACCATCCGGCGCCTCTGGCCGGCGGACCGCGCGGCGGTCCTCGACTACTTCCTGCGGCTGGATCCGGAGACCCGGGCGAGCCGCTTCATGGGCAATGTCAGCGAGGCCGGAGTCCGAGCCTACGCCGCCCAGGCCCTGACCGCGGAGGGCGTGATGTACGGCGCCTTCGTGGGCGGCGTGCTGCGCGGTCTCGCCGAGCTGCGGCCGATGGCTCCGGGCGCGTCCCGCTACGTCCTGGGGCCGCACGCGGAGGCTGCCTTCGCGGTCGAGCAGACCTTCCGCCGCAAGGGGATCGGTGCAGCCCTGTTCGCCCGGATCGCCCGGGCGGCGCGGCATCGCGGCGTCGAGGATCTCCACGTCCGCTGCCTGTCGGGCAACGGGCCCATGCTGCGGCTCGCGGCTAGGCACGGGGCGGCCCTCCAGCACGAGGGGCGCGAGATCGAGGGCGCCCTGCACCTCGCGCGCCCGACGCCGTTCTCGCTCTGGTACGAAGGGATCGCGGAGGCGTTCGATTTCACCCTGGCGGCGGGCTTCCCGGAGCGGGTGCAGGCCGGGCGCTGAAGGCAGGCTCAGCCGGCGGTGTCGCCGACGAGGGCGAAGGTTAGGAGATCCACGGACGTCGCCCCGCCGCGCAGGAGCGCGCGGGCGGCGGCGTTGCCGGTGGCGCCGGTGGTCATGACGTCGTCCACGAGGAGGACCCGGCGCCCGCGGACGCGGTGCTGCTCGGCGGAGGCGACCCGGAAGGCGCCGCTCAGATTTTCGGCCCGCGCCGCGCGGCTGAGGCCGACCTGGGATCGCGTGGCGCGCACCCGCACCAGGGCCGTGGCGACGCACGGCCGCCCCGCCGAATCCGCGATCGCCCGCGCCAGCAGGGCGGACTGGTTGAAGCGCCGCCGCCACAGGCGGCCGCGATGGAGCGGTACCGGCACGAGGCACTCGGCCTCGGCGATCAGGGTCCGGCCGCTCGCGGCCATCATCCGGGCCATGACACCGGCGAGATCGAGCCGGTCCTCGTACTTCAGGCGATGGACGAGCCGCCGCCCCACGGAATCGTAGAGGGCGACTGCCCGGGCGCGGCCGAAGACCGGCGGTTCCGCGATGGCCCGGGGCGACACCAGCGGGCCGACTCCGAGGTCGACCGCGAAGGGCGTGCCGTAGCGCTGGCAAACCGGTTCCTCGATCAGGCGCAGGCTCGACCAGCAGGACGGACAGAGGGCGCCCGGGTCGGCGGTGGCACCGCCGCAGCCCGCGCAGGTGGGCGGGTAGATCAGGGAGACGACCCCGCGCGGCAGACCGCGCAGGGCCGTGGCGACGGCCTGGAGGGCCGTCATGCGCGCGACGCGCTCCCGCAGGCCCGGCTTACTGGGCCGAGACGGGGCGCGCCTGCGGCGCCATCTGCTGCTGCTCGACCTGGCGGTCGCGAGCGTTGGCGCGGTGGCGGCCGATGGCGCAGCCGGCCGCGGCACCGACCAGGCCGTGGTGGCCGGCGTAGTGACCCGCGATGCCGCCGACGATGGCGCCCTTGATGCAGCCCTTCGCCTCGGCGCCGCCCGCGGCGGCCAGGGTGGTGAGGGCCACGGCGGCCCCGACGAGCATGCGCTTCATGATCTGTGCTCCCTGAGGAATCTCGGCCGTTGGGCCGGTTGCAGCAGGAACAGCGACGCTCCCGAGTCGTTCCCGCATCCTAGCGCAGCTCACGAGACCGTGCGCGGGGACGGTGGCGCGACGTCACCGCAGATGCCATCTGCCCCCCGATGGATGCTCCCACCGCCCTGTTCGACACGCCCCTCGCCCGCCGCCGCCTCGCCCGGGCCGGGCGCCTCGGCTACCCGGGCTTCCTCCTCGACCGCCTCGCCGAGGATCTCGATGACCGGCTCGGCGCAGTCCTGCGCAGCTTCGGCTCGGTGCTCGACCTCGCCACGCCGCGTCCCGTGGCGACCCGGCTGCTCGCCGCCCGCTATCCGGCGGCGCGGCACCTCCGCCTCGCGGCCCTGCCGGAGCCGGGCGGCGACCTGATCGTCGGCGATCCCGAGGCGCTGCCGCTGGCGACCGGGAGCCTGGACCTCGCCGTGTCGCTGCTGGCCCTCCACGCCGTGAACGACCTGCCGGGCACGCTGATCCAGCTGCGCCGCGCCCTCCGTCCGGACGGGCTGTTCGTCGGCTGCCTGCTCGGCGGCGCCACGCTGACCGAGCTGCGCCAGAGCTTCGCCCAGGCCGAGAGCGAGGTCGAGGGCGGCGTCAGCCCCCGCGTGGCGCCGTTCGCGGCGGTGCGCGAGGCCGGCGGCCTGTTGCAGCGGGCGGGCTTCGCGCTGCCGGTGGCCGATACCGACACGCTGACCGTCCGCTATGCCGACCCGTTCGGCCTGATGCGCGATCTGCGGGCCATGGGCATGACCAACGTGCTCACCGAGCGGCGGCGGACGCCCCTGCGGCGGGCGACGCTGCTGCGCACGGCCGAGATCTACGCCGAACGGTTCGCGGACCCGGACGGCCGCGTGCGGGCGACCTTCGAGGTGCTGTGGCTCTCGGGCTGGGTGCCGCACGAGACCCAGCAGAAGCCCCTGCGCCCCGGGACCGCGAAGTCGCGCCTCGCCGACGCGCTCGGGACCGTCGAACTGAAGCCTGAGGGAGGGAATTCGCCGTGAAGCTGCCCGGACCGGACCACCCGATCACCGTCGAACCCGAGCCCCGCCGTGTCCGCATCGTCGTGGCGGGCGTCGCGGTCGCCGACACCCGGAACGCCCTGCGACTGCAGGAGGCCCAGTACCAGCCTGTCTTCTACGTGCCGCGGACCGACATCCGGACAGACCACTTCGTCGCCTCGGCGCGCACGAGCCACTGCCCCTACAAGGGCGACGCCCACTATTTCGACCTCGTCGTCGACGGGACCCGGCGCCCCGACGCGGTCTGGAGCTACGTCGACCCGTACCCGGCCGTCGCGGCGATCCGCGACCACGTCGCGTTCTACCCGGACCGGGTCGACGCCATCGTGCTGGAGAACTGAGCCGGCCACACGGGTCAGTCCCGGACGAGGCTCCAGAACCCGTGCTTGCGGCCGTGCGCCTGCCGCAGAGCCGCGCGGTAGGCCTGCGGATCGGGATCGACGTCGCCGGACGCGAGGCGTCCCGCCAGGGCGTCGAGCTCCGCGAGGTAGCGCGCGCCGTGCGGGTAGGCGGCGCTGCGGCCGGTCTCGAGGATCGAGTCGAGGAGCCGGCGATACAGGATCGTCGCGGCCCGGGCGTGACCCTGCGCCAGCGCCTCGGCGACCGGCGCCAACACCGCGTACTGGTCGCCCTGCCAGGTCCCGGCCCGCGCGACGACCAGCGCGGCCGCACGGCGCAGGTCCGGCCATGCCGCCAGGAAGGCGAGCGCCCGGTGCGGCTGCGGGAAGGCCTCGGCGTGGTCGAGGGCGCGCTGGAGCGCCTCCTCGTCGTCGAAGTCCGGGAGCTTGGCGAGGAAGGTCCGCAGCATCGGCGCGTCGAGCTCGCGCTCGAACCGCCCCCAGCGCAGGGCCTGCGCCTCGTCGCCCCGGCCGAGCGCGTCGAGGATCTCGATCTCCAGGGCCTGCCGCTCCCGTTCCGGTCCGCGCAGGTCGAAGCCGGCGATCAAGTCGGCCCGGGTGGCGATTCGCAGCCCCGGGTCCTGCATGCGCCGGATCCAGTCCAGCGCCTCGGCGGCGCGCCCCGCGTCGAGGAGCCGCCGGGCGATCGCGACGCGGTTCTCCCGCCCCGGCAAGGTCGCCCGCTCCAGGGCGATGAAGGTGTCGGTGTCGCCGCGCCGGTCGGCGACGGCCTGGCGCAGGCGCAGGATCTGGATCCGGGCCGCCTGCCGATGATGAGTCGCTTCGCGGCGGGGATCCCCACCCTGCGGCAGGGCCGCCTCGGCGGCGGCGAGCCGGTCGTCGATCTCGGCGAGGGATCGCTCGGGCAGCGCCGGGATCATGTCGCCGAGGACGGTTCCGAGGGGGCCGAACGGATCCGCGGCGAACGGCTCGACCAAGCGCGCGGCCACCCCGGCGGCGTCCTCAGGCGGCAGGGCGCCGGCGATCTCCACGAAGGCCGCGGCGGCGCGGTCGAACACGCCCTGCACGGCGCCGGTGCTGTCGTCGACGCGGTTCAGTACCGCGTCGGCGCCGTCGAGGAAGCGGCGGAGCCGGTCGAGCGCGGCCCCCGGATCGAGGGGCCGCAGCTCGTTGAGGATCACCGTCACGGTCGTGTTGAGGTCGGCCGCGAAGGTCCGGCGCTTCTGCCAGTCGATGTAGCCCTGGGCGCCCTCGAGGGCCGTCAGCCGCCGGTCGACGATCGCCGCGACGGCCTCGGGGCCCTGGAGCGAGGCGAGCGCGGCGCTCACCAGCTTCTTGAAGGCCGGGTTGCGCCCGGTCTCGCCGAGGATCAGCGCGATCAGCCGGTCCGGGCCGAGCGCCGCGAGCGTCTCCGGCGACGGGGTCGTCCGCCGCGCGCCCTTCGGCAGTGCGGGCGCCCTGCGGCCGGCCGGCGCCGAAGCCGGGGTTACGCGCCGCGCACGCGCCACGAAATTTCCCGCCGCTGCGGACGATCGCGCATGTCCGTCCCGTCCGCCGCGGCTAGTCCACGACCCGGGCGCGGGGCCGGTCGCTGCCCTGCGCCGTCTCGTCGTGCCAGCCGCCGGCCTGATCCTGGTAGCGGATCCCCTCGGTCGACCCGGGGACCTGCTGCTCCGCCGCCGCGGCCTGCGCCGCCTGCAGCGCTTCCTCGCGGCTCGAGAACGTCTCGGAGAACACGTCGCCGACCTTGTAGGCGAAGCCGCCGTCGTGCTCGACGATGCGATAGGTAACCTCGGACATCACGCCTCCTGTACGCGCCCTCATCGTTGACCGCGAACCCGCCGGACGCGCCGGGGTTCCAGGCGACGGGGCCTCGGCCTCCGATCCGCCGGAATGTGGCCCTAACCCGGCGCGGTCCCGGCACGCAGACGACGACGATGCAGCTTCGCCCGATCCTCGCCCTCGCCCTTCTCCTGGTCGCCCGACCCGCGAGCGCCGAGGAGGGCTTCCTCGACAAGCTGTTCGGCGGCTCCGGGCGCGGGGCGCCGCCGAACCCCTTCGCGTCGAACTACCCCTCGGCGCCGCCGACGGCGGAGGAGGCGCGCGCCGCCCGGGAGCGGCGGTCGGTCCGCGGCGAGCGCGGTTCGCCAGCGGGTCCCCTGCCCCCGGGGCGTATCCCGGAGGAGTGAGGCGCCTCAGGCGTCCCCGACGACGCCGGCCTCGTCCTGCGCCTGCAGCACGTCCGGGCGCGGCATCGAGATGATGTTGTAGCCGGCATCCACGAAGTGGACCTCGCCGGTGACGCCGCCCGAGAGCGGCGACAGCAGGTAGAGGGCCGAACCGCCGACATCCTCCAGGCTGACCGTGCGCCGCAGCGGCGCGTGCGCCCGCTGGTGGTTGAACATCAGCCGCGCGTCGGCGATCCCGGCGCCCGCCAGCGTCCGCATCGGTCCGGCGGAGAGCGCGTTGACCCGGATCCCGTCCGGGCCCAGGTCGCTCGCCAGGTAGCGCACCGAGGCCTCGAGCGCCGCCTTGGCGACGCCCATGACGTTGTAGTTCGGCATGACCCGGGTCGCGCCGCCGTAGGTCAGGGTCAGCAGCGAGCCGCCCTGGTTCATCCGCTTGGCCGCGCGCTGCGCGATCTCGGTGAACGAGAAGCACGAGATCGTCATCGTGCGCACGAAGTTCTCGCGCGTCGTCACGTCGACGTAGCGGCCCTTGAGCTGCGCCTTGTCGGAGAAGCCGATGGCGTGGACCACGAAGTCGAGGCCGCCATCGAACCGGGCGTCCAGGGCCTCGAAGGTCGCGTCGACCGAGGCCAGATCCTCAACGTCGCAAGGCAGGACAATGTCCGAATCGAGCTTGGCGGCGAGGGGCGTTACCCGGCGGCCCAGGGCCTCGCCCTGATACGTGAAGGCCAGTCGCGCGCCCTGGGCGTGCAGCGCCTTTGCGATTCCCCAGGCGATCGAGTGATCGTTCGCGACGCCCATGATCAGGCCGCGCTTGCCCGCCATCAAACCCGTCATGCCGACTCACATCCTGACCGAGCACGCCGAACCCGCGAAGCGGGTCCGGACCGCGGTCGCGACCAGCGAACCGCGGCAGGCTGCCTTAACGCGGCTAGCGCCGCGATCCAAACGCGGCACCGGCAGACGGCGGGCAAAAAAATAGCCCCGCCGGCGGGCGGGGCATTGGTGGCGTCGGGGGCCGGGCTCAGAAATGCCCGTCCGTGTGGGACTCCGCCTCTTCCAGCGCGGCCTGCTTCGCGTAGATCGCCGCGACACCGGCGATCATGAGGCCGCCCAATGTTCCGAAGATGAAAGTCCCCATCGCCACCACCAGATCTCAACAGCGGGTAAACGCCGGCCCGCGGCCGGCGGTTCCGCGCCCGGCGATCAGGCGTCGACGTGCTTCAGGACCAAGGTGGCGTTGGTGCCGCCGAAGCCGAAGGAATTGGTCAGCACGTGGCCGAGCTGCGCGTTGTCCCGGCGCTGCTGCAGGATCGGCATGTCGGCGAAGGCCGGGTCGAGCGTGTCGATGTGCGCGCTCTCGCAGATGAAGCCGTTGTTCATCATCAGCAGGCTGTAGATCGCCTCCTGCACGCCGGTGGCGCCCAGGGAATGGCCGGTCAGCGACTTGGTGGCCGAGATCGGCGGGCAATCCTCGCCGCGGCCGAACACCTCGCGGATCGCCTCGATCTCCTTGTCGTCGCCGACCGGGGTCGAGGTGGCGTGCGGGTTGATGTAGTCGATCCGCGCGCCCTTCAGCCCGTCCAGCGCCTGGCGCATGCAGCGCACGGCGCCCTCGCCCGACGGGGCGACCATGTCGTGGCCGTCCGAGGTGGCGCCGTAGCCCGCGACCTCGCCGTAGATCCGGGCGCCGCGCGCCTTGGCGTGCTCCAGCTCCTCGAGGACCAGCACGCCGGCGCCGCCCGCGATGACGAAGCCGTCGCGGTTGGCGTCGTAGGCGCGGGAGGCGCGGGACGGGGTGTCGTTGTACTTCGACGACATGGCGCCCATGGCGTCGAACAGCACCGAGAGCGTCCAGTCGAGATCCTCGCAGCCGCCCGCGAAGATGATGTCCTGCCGGCCGCCCTGGATGATCTCGGCGGCGTTGCCGATGCAGTGATTCGAGGTCGCGCAGGCAGAGGAGATCGAGTAGTTCACGCCGCGGATCTTGAACCACGTCGCGAGCGTCGCCGACGCGGTCGACGACATCGCCTTCGGCACGGCGAACGGGCCGATTCGCTTGGGACCCTTGTCCCGCGCGATGCCGGCGGCCTCGACGATCACCCGGGTCGAGGGACCGCCCGAGCCCATGATGATGCCGGTGCGCTCGTTCGAGATGTCGCCCTGATCCAGGCCGGCATCCTGGATCGCCTGATCCATGGCGACGTGGTTCCAGGCGGTCCCGCCGCCGTGGAAGCGCATCGCGCGCCGGTCCACCACGCCCTCGGGATCGAGGGTGGGCGCGCCGGAGACCTGGCTGCGGAAGCCGTGCTCGGCGTAGCTGGCGTCGCGCGCGATGCCCGAGCGGGCCTCGCGCAGGGAGGCGAGCACCTCCTGCGTGTTGTTGCCGATGGACGAGACGATGCCCATCCCGGTGATGACGACACGGCGCATGATGGTGACACTACCTCCGTCGCGGTCCCGGTCGCCCGGGCCGCGTCACGGTCAGCTAAGGTGACGCGGACACAATCTCAACCGCCGAGACCGTCCGGCGTTGCGGCCAAGCCGCGAACCGGACGCGCGGCGGCTGCGGCTCAGCTCTGGAACAGACCGACTCGCATGTCCTGGACCTGATAGACGCGCTCGCCGTCGGCCTCGAGCCAGCCGTCGCCGATGCCGAGCACGAGCTTGCCCTGACGGACCCGCTTCACGTCGACATTGTAGACGACCTTCTTGATCGTCGGCAGCACCTGGCCGGCGAGCTTCACCTCGCCGACGCCCAGGGCGCGCCCGCGGCCCGGCGAGCCCAGCCAGCCGAGATGGAAGCCCAGCATCTGCCAGAGGGCGTCGAGGCCGAGGCAGCCCGGCATCACCGGGTCACCCTGGAAATGGCAGGGGAAGAACCAGAGGTCCGGCCGGATGTCGAGCTCGGCCGTCACGTGCCCCTTGCCGTGGGCGCCGCCCTCGGTCCCGATGGACGTGATCCGGTCGAACATCAGCATCGGCGGCAGCGGCAACTGCGCGTTGCCGGATCCGAAGAGTTCGCCGCGCCCGCAGGCCAGAAGATCCTCGTAGGAATAGTGCGACCGGCGGTTCGCACCCTGCGCTTGTGTCTCGGCGTCTGGCGGCATTGCGTTGGCTGTTTCCTCGGATGTGCGCGATCTTCGCGTCGCGGGCGACTATACTCGGCCCGTCGGCTGGCGCGCGAGTTAGCACGGGGCGCCGCGCCTTCAAAGCCTGCAGCCGCGGGTTATGCGGCAACGCTCGGGTTGCGACTGTCCGACCACTTCAATATACTGAGGAGACATCCGTTCCTTCAGGCCCCTCGTCGAGCGTTCAGTCCAGCGATGTCCGAACCGGTGCCATTCCAGGCCGTCTTCAACGGCCGGGTCCCCGCCCCCCAGTTGGAGGCCAACGGGACTCCGCGCCGCGGCTGTCCGCTGTCCGACCTGCGCGACCGTCTGCGTCGGGCCGGCCTGCGCCCGACGCGGCAGCGCCTGTCCCTGGGCTGGCTGCTCTTCGGCCGCGGCGACCGCCACCTGACGGCGGAGATGCTGTACGACGAGGCGATGCGCGCCAAGGTGCCGGTCTCGCTGGCGACCGTCTACAACACGCTGCACCAGTTCACCGAGGCCGGGCTCCTGCGCCAGCTCGCGCTCGACGGGTCGAAGGCCTATTTCGACACGAACCCGACCGAGCACCACCATTTCTACCTGGAGGACGAGAGCCAGGTGATCGACATGCCGGATTGCGGCATCACGGTCGATTCGCTGCCCGAGGCGCCCGAGGGCATGGAGATCGCCGGTGTCGAGGTGATCGTGCGCCTGCGCCGCAGCCGTCCGGCGGGCCGCCGCCAGGGCTGAGGCCCGGGTCCAACGCAGTACGCGAGCGACGCGAGGCCCGGCATCGTCCGGGCCTTCGCTTTTTCGGGCTGCCGGCGTGCCGGGAGCTGGCGCGCCGCCACCGGGGATGACGGACGGGCGCCGTCGGGGCGCCCGGGCCGCTACTCCACGACCTCGTTCGGGTAGACGCCCCACAGGCGATTCTGGCGGATGTAGCCGTCGACGTCCCGCTTGTTGGGCAGCGCGACGATCATGCGGCACCACGTGCCGGTGCAGCTCTTGACGCTGCCGATCACGCCGGTCTGGAGCTTGGCCTCGTCGTCGGCGCCGTCGTCGGCCTTGGCCCGCAGCGACACGGCCGCCTTCTCGACACCCTTGTCGGGGCCGGCGTTGACGATGGCGGTGCGGCGCCCGGACAGCAGCGAGTGCAGCACCCAGCCCTCGGTGCCCTCCGAATCGCGGATCCGGCGCCAGGTCTCGAACTCGCCCACGATCTCGACCGGCAGGCCGGCCCGCTGGAACACCCAGAGCGTCCGGTGATCCTTCGACGGGCCTTCGCGGAGGTTGACGCGGTCGGTCTTCAGGCTCGCGTAGCGCGGCAGCGGCAGCTTGGTCACCGGCCCGACCCCGGCCTCGGGGCCTGCGGGTGGCGCCGCGCGAGCGCCGGTCGCGAGGCCGCCGGCCAGCACCGCCGCGACGGCGAGGCTGAGGCGTGACACGCGCATGGTCGTCTCCCTATCCAGACGTGGCGTTGCTGGGCGCCGGACATGTCGAAAGCGGGGCCGGTTCGACACGCGGACCGGTCCGCATCCGATTGTGTTCCGGCCCACCTCTGGTAGAGAGGCCGATGGGTCGGAACAGGCTCCGGAACCGGCGCCCCGTGACCGATCCTGTCTGGCCGAGTTCGGTTAACGGACGCTTGCGGAACGCGGTCCGGGCGGGCGCCGCCGGGCGCGAGCCGCGATCAAGGCCGCTGGGCTGACGGGGAGAGAGACGTGTCGAAGCGCAAGCCGCTGGTGGTCGTGACGCGGCGCCTGCCGGATGCCGTCGAGACGCGGATGCGCGAGCTGTTCGACGTCCGGCTCAATTCCGAGGACGCGCCGATGGCGCCGGACGCCATGGCGTCGGCCCTGCGCGAGGCCGACGTCCTCGTCCCCACCGTGACCGACGAGATCGATGCCGGGCTGATCGCCCAGGCCGGCCCGAACCTCCGCCTGATCGCCAATTTCGGCAACGGCGTCGATCATATCGACGTGGCGGCGGCGCTGGAGCGCGGCATCACGGTCACCAATACGCCCGGCGTGCTGACCGAGGACACCGCCGACATGACCATGGCGCTGATCCTCGCGGTGGCCCGCCGGGTCACCGAGGGCGCGCGGATCATCCCGGACGACGAGTGGACCACCGGCTGGTCGCCGACCTGGATGCTCGGCCGGCGCATCACCGGCAAGCGCCTCGGCATCGTCGGCATGGGCCGGATCGGCCAGGCGCTCGCCAAGCGCGCCCGCGCCTTCGGCCTGCAGGTGCACTATCACAACCGCCGCCGGGTGCCGGCCGCCATCGAGAGCGCGCTGGACGCGACCTACTGGGAGTCCCTCGACCAGATGCTGGCGCGCGTCGACATCGTGTCGGTGAACTGCCCGCACACGCCCGCCACGTACCATCTGCTCTCGGCGCGGCGCCTCAAGCTGCTCAAGCCCGAGGCGATCGTGGTCAACACGGCCCGCGGCGAGGTGATCGACGAGAACGCCCTGGCGCGCCTGATCGAGGGCGGCGAGGTCTCGGCGGCCGGCCTCGACGTGTTCGAGCAGGAACCCGCCGTCAGCCCGCGTCTCGTCAAGCTCGCCCGCCAGGGCAAGGTCGTCCTCCTGCCCCACATGGGCTCGGCGACCTACGAGAGCCGCACCGACATGGGCGAGAAGGTCATCATCAACATCAAGACCTTCATGGACGGACACCGGCCGCCGGACCGCATCCTGCCGAGCATGCTCTGAGCGGCGTTCTCTGAACGGCGGACGGCGGCGCCTCACAGCGCGTCGCCGGCCACCGCCTGGGGCTTGGACATGCCCTGAACGCCCTGGAAGAGCCGCTCGCTGGTCAGCTTGAGGAAGTAGAACCCGAATTCGGGGTTCTGGTAGTAGAGCTGCTTCACGTCCGAGTAGGACACGCACAGCGCGTGTCCCGCCTCGACGCAGACCAGCGAGGCGGTGCGGGCGTTGCCGGGCGACAGGAGCCCGAGCTCGCCGACGATCCCGCCCTGGCGCACCTCGAGGTCGACCTCCGGGATCCGGAACACGCCGCTCTCGATGTAGTACATCTCGGTGGCGAGTTCCCCCTTGCGGAACACCACCTCGCCGATGCCGAACGGGCGTCGGGAGCCGAAGGGCCGGAGCCATTCCAGGGACAGGTCGTTCTCGGCGGCCGTCTCCACGTCCCGGACGAGGCGCAGCATCTGCCAGAGCCGGTAGGCGTTGAACGGCATCTGGATCAGTTCGGTCAGCACCACCGGCATGCTGCCGATCATGATGCCGTAGGTGATCACGGCGCAGCTCGCGCAGAGCGAGATGATCCGCAGCGGGATCATCGTGCTCATGGCCGTCGCCGTGATGGTCAGCGCCGTCCCGAGATAGCCGATGCCCTCGACCCAATCCATCGCCGCCCCCTGTCGCGTTTCGGCCGGGGGATGCCTGTCTTGTCCGGCTGCGGCAAGCGTTCCGGCAGTTTTCGCGCCGCGCGCGCTTCAGCCTGTGCCCGCCCGGATACGCTCGCCGGCGCCCGTCTGTACGACGGCGGACACGGCCTCGGCGGCCCGCACGCCCTCCGCGTAGGCGCCCCCGACCGTGCCCCACTGCTCCCGGGACAGGGCCTCGCCGGCGAACCAGACCGTGTCGGCGACGGCGGCGCGGAGGGCCTGCCGCGCCGGGGCGTGGCCTGGCGGGACCACGGCCCACGAGCCGCGCGACCACCGGTCGTGGCGCCATGCGCTCACCGCGGGGATCGTCAGGTCGCGCAGCCGCGCCCGGCCGAAATGCTCGCCCAGGACCGCGCGGACATGGCGGCGCACGCCGTCCGCGCCGGATCCTGCCGCGTCGATCGCCGCCGCCTCGTGCAGGTCGAGCTCGTAGTAGTGGAACGGCGTGTCGTCGATGCGGGTGAGGAGGCCCGGCGGGGCGCGCCGGCCGCCGTGGATCGCCGCCAGCCGGTCGCGGCCGCGGAACGGGCTCGACGGCCAGTGCAGCACCGCGTGCTCGTAGATGCCGGTGGTGAAGCCGTCGATGGCGGCGCGGACCGCGTTCGGCAGCGGCGGCGTGAAGGTCGGCCCGTCCCGGAGCACCATCATCGGCACCGTCACGATCACCGCGCGGGCGACGTAGACGGTCCCGTCCGCGCCGGTCGCGCGGACGCGGCCATCCGACCATTCGATCCGGGTCACCGGCGTCGCGAGCGCGACCGGCAGGCCGTCCGCCAGGCGGGCGAGATAGCTGCCGTAGCCGTCGGCCAGGAAGTAGTTGTCGCCGTACTCCATGCTGGGGAAGTCGTGGAGCGAGACCGCCTCCAGCGGCCGGCCCGAGACGAGGCCGTGGACCTGCGCGACCCGGTCGCCCCAGGCGCCGAGCCCGGGCGGGAGAGCGCTGGCGGCCGGCCGGTCGGGGCCGGGCCGCGCGGCGCCGCGGGTCATGGCGCGGTCCGCGCGGTCGAAGGCGCGCGCGTTGGCCCGGACGTCGTCGG
>NZ_JBKFBI010000068.1:0-29956 GCF_053346095.1 Methylobacterium sp. A52T
CAGGCGTCGAACAGCGAGCCCTGCCGCGTCGGGGCCGGGCCCGCGCTGGTCCGCTTGCCGGCCGTCGCCGGCGCGGGCGCGCCGCCGCGCCGAGCGGGCTTCGCGGACGGGGATGGGGCGGCCGACAGAGACGGATCGGCCGTCCCGTCGGGCACGGCCGTCACGGTCCCGTCGGCGAATTGCAGGCTGAGACGCTGGGCGGCCGCCGCCTCCGCGGCGCGGCGGACGGGCAGCCCCGCGGCGTCGCGCACCAGCACGTAGCCCCGGTCGAGCACCGCGCGGTAGCTGAGCGAGCCGAGCAGGCCCGCCAGACCGTCGAGCCGGTCGCGGCGCCGCTCGATGCCGCGCGCGCCCGCCTGGGTGAGGCGCTCCGACAGGGCGAGGAGCCGGTCGGTGCGGCGCGCCTGCAGTGCCCGGGCCCGTTCCAGGCTGGCCTCGCGCGCGACGACGAGGCGGCGCCCCAGCTGGACCAGGGCCTCGCCCTTGCGCTGGACGTCGTTGCGCAGGGCGTGGAGCGGCCGGTGGTCGATCCGCGCCAGCCGCGCGCGGGCGTTGGCGAGGGCCACGTCGGGCGAGCGCCGGGCCATCCGGTCGAGGAGCAGCTGGAGCCGCGCGCGGTGGCGGCTCGCCCCCGCCGCCAGAGCCGGTGCGAGGCGCGCCTCGGCGAGGTCGAGCCGCTGGCGCTTGGCCGCCAGCAGGGCGTCGGCGCTCGGCAACGCCCGTCCGAGGGCGCGCAGGTCCGACCGGTCGCGATCGATCCGGCGCCCGACCGCCCCGCGGCCGCGGGCCGACAGGTCCGCCACCGTGGCGATCAGGTCGGCGCGGACCGGCACCGCCATCTCGGCGGCGCCCGTCGGGGTCGGCGCGCGGCGGTCCGAGACGTAGTCGATCAGCGTGGTGTCGGTCTCGTGCCCCACCGCCGAGATCAGCGGGATCGCGCTCGCGAAGGCGGCGCGGACGACGCACTCCTCGTTGAAGGCCCAGAGATCCTCGATGGAGCCGCCGCCCCGGGCCACGATGAGCACGTCCGGGCGCGGGATCGGCCCCCCGGCCGGGAGGGCGTTGAAGCCGCGGATCGCGGCCGCGACCTCCTCGGCCGCGCCGTCGCCCTGGACCCGCACCGGCCAGACGAGGACCGGACGGGGAAAGCGGTCCTCCAGCCGGTGGAGGATGTCGCGGATCACCGCGCCGGTCGGCGAGGTGACGACGCCCACGACCCGCGGCAGGTAGGGGATCGGCCGCTTGTGGTCCGGCGCGAAGAGGCCCTCGGCGGCGAGCTGCTTCTTGCGCTCCTCCAGGAGCGCCATCCAGGCGCCGAGCCCCGCGGGCTCCAGGCTCTCGATGACGATCTGGTACGAGGACTTGCCCGCGAAGGTCGTGATGCGGCCGGTGGCGACGACCTCCAACCCCTCCTGCGGCCGCTGGCGCAGGCGTCCGAACACGCCCTTCCAGACCACCGCGTCGATCCGCGCCTGCCCGTCCTTCAGGGAGAAGTAGGCGTGGCCCGAGCCGTGCTGGCCGCGATACCCCGAGATCTCCCCGCGCAGCCGGACGTGCCCGAAGGCGTCCTCCAGGGTGCGCTTCAGGGCGCCCGCGAGCTCGCCGACCGACCATTCCGGCTGGTTGGCGTTGAGCACGCTGGTCGGCGGGATGTCCGCGGCTGGCTGGGCTGCGGGACGCGGGGGCGGCACGAGGGGCATGAGCCGACGCTAGGGGCCTCCGGCGGGACAGTCAAAGGCCCGCTGTGGAGACGGGATCGCTCGGCCGGCGCCGCGCCCGCGGCGCCTCTCCCTCGGCGAACGCCGCTCCCTTCACTCGACGGCGAGCTCGCGCGGCCGGTCGGAGATCGCCACCGGCGGGACCAGCAGCGACAGGAGCAGGGTCAGCCCCGCCACGGCGAACACCGTCCAGAACGTGCCGTGCAGGGCGTGCTCCAGGCCGGCCCGGATCGCCTCGCCGCCGGCCCCGAGGCTTGCCGGATCGTCGAGCAGGCGGCGCAGCTGATCGGAATTCACCGCCGGGCCGCTCGACGGGTTCGCGAGCCGGTAATTCAGCACCGCCCCGAGGACGGTCGCGCCGAGCGTCGAGCCGAGGTTGCGCGAGAAGATGTTGGAGGCCGTCGCCGCCCCGCGCTGCGCCCAGGCGACGCTGTCCTGGATGATCACGATGGCGGCCGTGGACAGGAAGCCCATGCCGAGCCCCATCACGACCGAGCCGCAGGCCGCCACCGCCGGGGAGATGTCGGGCCCGAGGGCCACGAAGGCGACCGCGCCGAGGGGGAGGAGCGTCGCGCCGACCAGCAGGATCGGGCGCAGGCCGAACCGCACGAAGCTGCGCGCCGCCGTCGTGGCGCCGATCGGCCAGCCGAGCACCATCAGGGTCAGGGTCAGGCCGGCGATCAGGGGCGACTGCCGCATGACGCCCTGAACGTACATCGGCAGGAACGCCGTGAGCCCGATCACCGTCATGCCGGAGAGCAGCGTCGCGGTGTTGGCGGTCGCGATGGGGCGCTGCAACCACAGGCGGATGTCGAGCATCGGGTCGGGCGCGCGCCGCTCCTGGACGACGAACAGGGTCGCGGCCACCACGAAGGCCAGCGCCGGCCACAGGGCCGCTTCCGCCGACTCGCCCGCCTCGGTCAGCGCGATCATCAGCGCCGCGATGGCGGCTGTGAACAGGGCCGCACCGATCGCGTCGATCTGGCGCGGGCGGCGCTCGACGCCCTCGTGGAGGAAGCGCAGGAACAGGCCGGCCGCGATCACGCCGATCGGCAGGTTGATCCAGAAGATCCAGGGCCAGCTCAGGCGGCCGATGATCAGGCCGCCGACCAGCGGGCCGGCCACCGACGAGATCCCCCAGACACTCGCGAGGTAGCCCTGGACCCTTCCGCGTTCCCGCACCGCGTACAGGTCGCCGACGACGGTCAGGCTCACCGGCTGGATCGCCCCGGCGCCGACGCCCTGGATGAGGCGGAACAGGATCAGCGAGGGCATCGACCACGCGAGCCCGCACAGGAGGGAGCCCAGCAGGAACACCGCGATGCCGAACAGCAGGACCGGCCGGCGCCCGTAGAGGTCCGAGAGCTTGCCGAACACCACCGTGGTGGCCGTCTGCGTCAGTAGGAAGGACGCGAACACCCACGCGTAGAGGTGAAGGTCGCCGAGATGACCGGCGATCTGCGGCATCGCCGTCGAGACGATCGTCGCCTCGATGGCGATCATGAACATCGACGCCATCACCGCGGCGAGGACCAGCGGGCGGCGCGTCTCGAGGAACTTGGGCATCGGGCCGATCTAGGCCCGCCGCGCCTGCACACCTAGCGTTGGCCCGGGCAACCGGCTTCTCCGCCGCGAGATCCGTGCGCGGGCGCACATCCGCTCGGCGTCGGCCCCGCGATGGGCGCATGGATGACGCGCCCCGATGCAACACGTGCATACATAATGCGGAACGCCCCGGCGCTACCGACTCAGGCCTCCACGTCGGCGTCGAGGTCCCTCCCGCGGGTCTCGGGCAGCAGGAACGCGGCGATCGTCCCGACGAGGCTGAACGCGGCGAGGTAGTAGGCCGGCGCGAGCCGGTCGCCGGTCGCGGCAATCAGCCAGTTCACCACGTAGTTGGTGCTGCCGCCGAACACCGAGACGGAGACCGCGTAGACGATCGACAACCCGGCGCTGCGCACCGCCCGCGGCAGGGCCTCGGGGATGCCGACAATCACGGCCGCCGCGTTGATGGAGGACAGCGCCGAGAGCAGGAAGGTGACCGCGTAGACGCTGGCAGCACTCGGCGCCCGCACCACCCAGGCGAAGGCCGGGACCGCCAGGATCAGGATCAGCGCCCGCGGCCAGATCATCACCGGTCGCCGCCCGTACCGGTCGGCCAGCCAGCCGCCGAGCAGCGGGAAGATCACCGAGGCGAGCCCGAGGGCGATCGGCACCGCCGTCGCGGCGGTCTCGCTCAGGCCGAGGGTCGCGCCCGCGAAGACCGGCATGTTGGTGCCGACCGCGTTCGACACGGTCGAGGCCGCGATGACCAGGAAGGTCAGGCCCAGCAGGCGGCCGTGCTCGCGCAGGAGCCGGCCGACCACCGCCATCGTCGAGGCCGCGGCGTGCGGATCCTCCTCGGCGCCGGCGGTCTCGGGCAGGTGACTGCGGATGACGAGGCCGACCGGCACGACGCACAGGCCGAGGGCGAACATCAGTCGCCAGCCCCACTGCGCCATCGCCTGGTCGCCGACCGCGAGCGCCAGGGCGGTCGCGATGATCCCGGCGAACAGGGCCGCGCAGCCCTGGCTGGCGATCTGCCAGCTCGTGACGAAGCCGCGCCGGTCCGGGGGCGCGGCCTCCAGCAGGAAGGCCGTCGAGGGACCGACCTCGCCGCCGAGGGCGAGGCCCTGCACGAGGCGTCCGACGATGACGATGACCTGCGCCCAGCCGCCGATCGTCGCGTAGGAGGGGCAGGCGGCCAGCATGAGCATGCCGACGGCCATCAGCGCGATGGTGATCAGCATCGCGGGCTTGCGGCCGGCCCGGTCCGCGAAGGCGCCGATCAGCACACCGCCGATGGGCCGCATGACGTAGCCGATGCCGAACAGGGCGAGCGATGCCAGCAGGCTGTGGGTCGGATCGTTCGCCGGGAAGAAGGCCTCGCCGATCGGCTTGGCGAAGAAGGCGTAGACGGTGAAGTCGTAGAATTCGAGGGCGTTGCCCAGGACGACGGCCCCGACCGACTTGCGGTCGAGGGTCGAATGATGCGCGCCGGGATTCGGTGCGGTCCGGGCGTCCATCAGCGGGCCGACCCGTCGACCGGATGCTTGGCCAGACCGCCGGTAACGGGCGTCTCGCCCTCCGCCAGGGCCGCGTCGTAACCGGCCAGCCAGAGCGCGCGCGCCTCTGTCCCCTCCGCGTAGGGGCAGGCTTCCCGGACGAGCCCCTTGGCGGGTGCGGCCCGGCCGAGGGCGCGGGCATCGAGGTCGTTCGGTGGCGTATCCATACGGGCGCAGCTCCGTTCCGGTGGGCTGCGGCGCGATGTAGGGCGCGGAGCGCGCGTCGCCGATCTCAGTGACGCGTCGGGTCCGCGTCGGCGGGCAGCGTCACGGCCTCGCTGAACGGAAATTCCAGCACGACCTCGCCGTCGTCGTCCGTGACCACGAGGCACGCCGTCATCAGCCGGGCCTGATCCTGCGGCTGGCGCAGGGCGGCGCGGATCGTCTCCCGCGCCGCCTCCCAGGCCGCGTCCGGATCCCGCAGCTCGATCCCGGTCGGGTCGGAGATGACGTCCTCGCCGATCTGCGTGTGGAAGAAGTAGCGCGGCATGGTCTTCACCGTTTGCAGGGGCGCCGCTCCGGGCGGAGCGCCCCACGACAGGTGGTGATGGCCGCGCGTCGGACCAGATCGCGGCGCGCCGCGCTGCCTCGGCGATCAGCCGTTCGCGGCGCGCGCGGCCGGGGCGGTCGGGACCGGGCGCAGCGCCCGCACCTGGCCGGTGGAACCGCCAACGCGGTGCTGCTTCTCCATCGCCATGAGCGGCCGCAACTCGGGCTCGGCGAAATCGAGGAGCTTGGCGTTGCGCCAGCGCGGCTTGCCGGAGCCGCGGCCGAACCAGCGGGGGCGCTCCTCCTCGACCAGGAGCACCAGCCGCCCCGTCCAGGTCTTCCGGAACCAGAAACGCCCTGTCAGAGACATCGTCCCATCCTCGCCGTCGCGCCGCCCCCGGTCTGGCCGCCTCAATAGCGAACTCGGCCGTTCGCGTACTGATTGAGGACGCGGGCGAACAGGCGCACCACCGATATCCACAGCCCCGCGCCGGGGCTGCCGTGGGACTGCGGGAGGCTCGGGGCGCGATCAGTGCGCGATATGCTGGATCGACAGCGCCAGCACGACGAGCCAGACGAGCCCCGAGAGACCGAGCACGAAGCCGCGGAGGATCGCCGCTTCCAGCGCCGCGTGTGCGGAGCGCGGCTCCGAGGCCCGCTCCCTCGGCGGAGGCGCGGGACGCGGCCGGACCGGGCGCTGCTCCGGCACGGTGAGCAGGCGCGTCAGGCTGTCGGGGAGCGGTCTCGGATCGGGCTGCACGGCAGCGCGAGCCTAGCGCGTCACGCGCCCGCGCGACAGGCCGCCCGGAGCGTCGGCAGGCTCATGTCGGCAGGCTCGTGTCGGCATGCTCATGGCGGAGCACCGATTTGTCGCGCGCATACCCCATGCTACAGCTCGAGCCCGGGGCGGCCAGTCAGCCCGTCGGTCCGCGCGTATGTCCCTGCCACCTGTACTGATCACCGGCGTCGCCGGCTTCATCGGGAACCAGCTCGCCCTGCGTCTCCTCGAGGAGGGCCGGCAGGTCGTCGGGCTGGACAGCGTCAACGCCTATTACGACGTGCGTCTCAAGGAAGCCCGGCTGCAACGCCTCGCGGATTTCCCGGGCTACAGCTTCGCGCGCCTCGATCTCGCCGACCGCGACGGCCTCGACGCGCTGTTTCGCCGCCACGCGTTCCGCACGGTGATCCACCTCGCGGCCCAGGCCGGCGTGCGCTACTCCCTCAGCGATCCGCACGCCTACGCGGCGAGCAACCTCGTCGGCTTCCTGAACATCCTCGAGGCCTGCCGCCACGGCGGCGTGGGACACCTCCTCTACGCGTCCTCCAGCTCCGTCTACGGCGGCGTCACCGCGATGCCGTTCTCGGTGCACCAGAACGTCGACCATCCGCTCAGCCTCTACGCCGCGACCAAGAAGGCGAACGAGCTGATGGCGCACAGCTACAGCCACCTCTACGGCCTGCCGACGACGGGCCTGCGCTTCTTCACCGTCTACGGGCCCTGGGGCCGGCCCGACATGGCGCTGTACCTGTTCACCCGCGCGATCCTGGCGGGCGAGCCGATCCGCGTGTTCAACGAAGGGCGGATGCTCCGGGACTTCACCTACATCGACGACATCGTCGCGGGGATCCGGGCCCTGGCCGACCGGCCGGCCGCGCCGGACCCCGCGTGGAGCGGGGCGGCGCCGGATCCCGGGACCAGCTCCGCCCCCTACCGGATCTACAACATCGGCAACAACGAGCCGGTGGCGCTCCTGGAGATGATCGCGCTCCTCGAGGACGCCCTGGGCCGCAAGGCGGAGAAGATCCTCCTGCCGATGCAGCCCGGCGACGTCCCGGCGACCTACGCCGACATCGACGACCTCGTGCGGGACGCCGGCTTCCGGCCCGCCACGCCGCTGAGGACGGGGATCGGGCGCTTCGTCGACTGGTATCGGACCTATCACGGGATCTGAGGGAACGGCGCTGCGCGCCGTCGCACGGAGCCAATCCGCTCACGCGGTGTTGAGTGGGGCGGCGGCCCGCAGCAGCCACCGACCGGCCCCGGATGACGGCTATCCCAGACTGGGCCGTTGCGCGCGCCGGGCACATTCATTTAGAGCTGTTCCAGGCAGGCAAGCTCTGCCCGCATCGCTGCCCAAGCGGCGGCCAACAGGAGGAAATCCATGCGTTCACTCGTTTTCGGCGCCGTCCTTGCCGTCGTCATGCCTCTCGCCGCGCAGGCCCAGGACGCCGGCGACGCCGCGGCCGGCGAGAAGGCGTTCGCCCCCTGCAAGGCGTGCCACAACTTCCAGAAGAACGGCGTGGGTCCCGACCTGAAGGGCGTCGTCGGCCGCAAGGCGGGCACCTACGAGGGCTACAACTACTCCGCCGCCCTCAAGAACTCCGGCATCACCTGGGACGAGGCCAACCTGCACGAGTGGCTGAAGAACCCGAAGGCGAAGGTTCCCGGCACCAAGATGATCTTCCAGGGTTACCCCGACGACAAGAAGATCAACGACGTCATCGCCTACCTCAAGACGCAGTCCTGAGACGCGAAGTTCGGTACGAAGCGGGAGCGGCCGCCCGGCCGCTCCCGGCGCTCAGGCCGCGCCCTAGTCGGTCGTGAGGCCAGCCTGCAGGCTCAGCCTGAGCGTGACGAGATCGTGAAGCAGGTCCTTGCGGCCCTGGATATCGAGACCGGTCATGCCCCCCGCCTCGTCGGGCAGGCAGGCGAGTTCCTCGCGCAGGGCCTCGCCGGCGGCGGTGAGGAAGATGCTGACTTGACGCTCGTCGACCCGGTCGCGGGCGCGGCGCACCCGCCCGGACGCTTCCAGGCGCTTCAGGAGCGGCGTCAGCGTTCCCGAGTCCAGGAACAGGCGGTTCCCGATCTCCTTGACCGACAATCCGTCCTGCTCCCACAAGACCAGCAGGACGAGGTATTGCGGATAGGTCAGTTCGTGGCGCCCCAGGAGGTTGCGGTAGGCGCGGCCGAACGCGTGCGCGGCGGCGTAGACCGCGAAGCACAGCTGGTTGTCGAGGCGCTGCCGCTCCCGCTGCGAAAGCTGGTCGGCACGCGTGTGCCCCGCTCGATCCGGCTCGATGCCGATCTGCGAGGCCGTGGGGCCTGACATAGGAAAACTCTCTCTGGTAAAGGCTGGCTCGCGTACCGGTATGGCGAGGGGCTACTTCTAGGCAGTTCGCTAAACGTATACAATTGGGGCGACCGACCGAGAGTTGCCACGCCATCCGCGCGACAGCGCTCAGCCATCCATCAACGGATGCAGATCGCGGACCATCGCCTTCAGGCGCTCGTCGAGGACGTGCGTGTAGATCTGCGTCGTCGAGATGTCGGCATGGCCGAGCAGCTCCTGGACGATGCGCAGGTCGGCGCCGTTCTGCAGGAGATGACTCGCGAAGGCGTGGCGGAGCACGTGGGGGCTCACCCGATCCGGGTGGAGCCCCGCCGCCGAGGCCAGCACCTTGAGATCGCGGGCGAAGGCCTGCCGGGTGAGATAGCCGCTGTCGCTGTCGGCGGGAAACAGCCACGGGATGTCCTCCGGCACGGCCGGAAGATGCGCCGCCATCGCGGCGCGGGCCGCATCGGTCAGGGGCACGAGGCGCTCGCGGCCGCCCTTGCCCTTGACGATGAGGTAGCGCTCGCGCGTCGCGCCCGCCGCGCGGGGCAGCGCGACCAGTTCCGAGACGCGCAGGCCCGTGGCGTAGAGCAGCTCGAGCAGGCACACCATCCGGCGCGCCCGCCGGGCCGGGCCGGGGGCCTGATCGGCGCCGGCGGCCGCCTGCGCCGTGGCGAGCAGCCGGTCGACCTCCGCGATGGACAGGACCTTGGGGAGCGCGCGCCCCCGGCGCGGGCCGGACACCGCGACGCTCGGATCGCTCGCGGCGCCGCCCTCGGCGTAGAGGAACTTGTGGAAACCGCGCACGCAGGACAGGCGCCGGGCCGCCGAGGACGCCTTCAGGCCCCGGGTCTCGAGGTCGATCAGGAAGGCCCGCAGCGTGCCAGCCTCCACGTCGCCGAGCGCCGTGCCCGAGCGCGCGAGATAGTCGAGGTAATCGTCCAGGTCCCGGCGGTAGGCGCTCAGGGTGTTCAGCCCGGCACCGCGCTCCGCGGCCAGCATGTCGAGGTACTCGGCGACCTCGGGGCGGGGCGCCCGGGCGGCGTCGCCGCTGCCCTCCGGCCCGCTCAACGGTTGCCCGGCTGCAGCTTCGAGGCGGGGATGGTGACGCTCATCTCCCGCGGCGTCGGCTGGACGAAATGCGCGAGCGCGAACATGGCCGCGTAGACCAGACCCGCCAGGATCGCGAGGGTGGCAAAGAAACGGAACAGGGTCGGCACGTCGGTCGAACCTCGGGCAGACGGGCGCTGGCGGCGGGGAGGGGGCGGGCGAAGGCCTTCTCCGAGCCGCCGCCGATGCCCGGGTTCGACCACGTGAACGAGGCGCTGACAAGGCCCACGACGACACAGGGATGCGTTTCGCAGGCCGCTTGAATCGCGCTAAGAGCCTGCCGCAGGATGTGAGACTGCCCGGGCGACAGGCGCGCGGGGGCCGGTGGAGAGGCGGGGACGCCGCACGGATGCGATGCAGGAGTCGATGCAGGAGGCCATGAGCGGGGAGGAGGCGGGGGAACCGATCGAGGCGCGTCTGCGCCGCGCGCTCGGCCTGCGCTCGATCGTGCTCGTCGGCCTCATGGGAGCGGGCAAGAGCACCGTCGGCCGGCGTCTGGCGAGCCGCCTCGGCCTGATCTTCAAGGATGCCGACATCGAGATCGAGGCCGCGGCCGGCCTGACGATCCCCGACATCTTCGCGATCTACGGCGAGCCGAGCTTCCGCGACGGCGAGGAGCGGGTGATCTCGCGCCTGCTGCGGGCCGGCCCGCTGGTCTTGGCCACGGGCGGAGGCGCCTACCTGCGCGAGGCGACCCGCGCGCGCATCGCGGAATCGGCGGTCTCCGTCTGGCTGAAGGCCGATCTGGACGTGCTGATGCGGCGGGTCCGCAAGCGCGGCAACCGCCCGCTGCTGCAGACCGAGGATCCCGAGGCGACGATGCGCGACCTGATGGCGGTGCGCCACCCGGTCTACGCCGCCGCCGACGTGATGGTCATCTCGCGGGAGGTCTCGCACGACCGGGTCGTCCAGGACGTGCTGGAGGCGCTGGATGCCCATCTCAGCGGCGAAGGATCCATCCCCGTGGCCGCCCAGTGAGACCCGAGCGAACCGATCCATGACCGAGCCCCGTCCGGACCTCCTGACCGTCCACGTGCCCCTCGACGCCGGCCGCGCCTACGACATCCAGATCGGGCGCGGGCTGATCGACACGGCCGGCACCGCCGTCGCGGCGCTCGGGGCCCGCCGGGCGGCGATCGTGACGGACGCGACGGTCGGCGCGCTCTACGCCGCGCGGCTGCGGACCAGCCTGGAGCGCGCCGGCCTCCTGGCGGGCGTGGTGACGGTGGCGCCGGGCGAGGCCTCCAAATCCTACGCGGGCTACGCGGAGGTCTGCGACGGGCTGCTCGCCCTCAAGGTCGAGCGCGGCGACCTCGTCGTGGCGCTGGGCGGCGGCGTGGTCGGCGACCTCGCGGGCTTCGCGGCCGCCACCCTGCGGCGCGGCGTGCGCTTCGTGCAGGTGCCGACGAGCCTGCTCGCGCAGGTCGATTCCTCGGTCGGCGGCAAGACCGGCATCAACGCGCCGCTGGGCAAGAACCTGATCGGCGCGTTCCACCAGCCGCGCCTCGTCCTGGCCGACACGGCCGCCCTCGACACCCTGTCGGAGCGCGAGATGCGCGCCGGCTACGCCGAGGTCGCCAAGTACGGGCTGATCGCCGATCCGGGCTTCTTCGACTGGTGCGAGGCGAACTGGCGCGGGATCTTCGCCGGCGGCCCGGAGCGCGAGCAGGCGGTCGCCGCCTGCTGCCGGGCCAAGGCCGCGGTGGTCACCCGCGACGAGCGGGAGGACGGCGAGCGGGCGTTGCTCAATCTCGGCCACACCTTCGGCCACGCCCTGGAGCGCCTGACCGGCTACGATTCCGCCCGCCTGGTCCACGGCGAGGGCGTCGCGATCGGGATGGCGCTGGCCTTCCGGTTCTCGGCGCGCCTCGGACTCTGCGCCGGCCAGGATGCGGGCCGGGTCGCCAACCATCTCGCGCTCGCCGGCCTGCCGACCCGCCTGCAGGCCGTTCCGGGCGGTTGCGGCGACGCCGAGGCGCTCCTGGACGCGATGACCCAGGACAAGAAGGTCCGCGACGGCGCGCTGACCTTCATCCTCGCGCGGGGGATCGGCCAGAGCTTCATCGCCCCCGGCGTGGACCGGGCGGAGGTGGCGGCGTTTCTGCAAGATGAATTGGCGTCGGATCGGGCCGCCTGACGCCCGCGAGCGCCGGCTGTGGCCTTGCCTAACGCAGGCCGGGCCGCTATGAGCCTGCCACGTCCGGCGCCGGTCACCGCGCGCCGCTGACGGTCCCGTCGGGGCCAGGGCCGCAATAGCTCAGCTGGTAGAGCACCTCATTCGTAATGAGGGGGTCGGGGGTTCGAATCCCTCTTGCGGCACCACTTCCCATCAGGCCTCTTCGAGACGCATGCACGAGCGAGCCGCTGGCCGATGGCCTGTGCCGGCTCGAGACCGCGTGAGCCCGTCGGCTGAGGCGCGCGGCGACGGTCGCGCTCAGGCCATGGCCAGCACGGCCGCGATCGCCGCCACGCCCACGGCGAGCCACGCGGCGTAATCGCCGATCAAGCCGCTATGGAGCATTTCCAGCGCGCGGGTCGGCGCGGATTGCGTCGCGCTGACCGGCCGGACCACGAGCGCGGGCAGATGTCTGCGGAACAGCCCGTAGCCCGCGCCGGCCAGAGCGGCGGCGACCGAGGCCCAGGGGAGCCAGCCGGGCCCCTCTACCAGCGCGTGCACGGCCGGGCGGTGCATGAAGGCCGACGCCGCCCGCGGGAGGGCGTGCTCGATCAGGGCCGCCGGCAGACCGATATCGAGCGCGAGGAGAAGGCAGCACGGCGCCAGCATCAGCCAGAGCGGCCGGTTGGCCTTCTCGCGCTCGTCCTCGCTCGGGGCGCCGGCCTCGTCGCCGGGATCGGGCCCGAGCCCGAGGAAGATCCGGCCCGCGGCCCGCAGCACAGCGGCCCCGGTCAGCGCCGCGCCGATGGCGCCGGCCGCCAGCGCCATCCCGTGCCCCTGCTGCCAGAGCGCGCCCTGGACGAGGCGCGTGCCCTGGTCGAGCACGCCGAGGGGCAGGCCGCAGAGCAGCAGCCCGGCCAGGGCCATGGCGATGCCGGCGGGCCAGATCCCCCGTCCGAGGCCGCGCAGGGCGATCTCGTCGATGCTGGCCTGGGTGGCGAGCAGGATACCGGCGATCATGAACAGGGCGCCCTTCACCAGCCCGTGCCCGACCACGTAGACGAGCATCCCGCCGGTCCCGTCGACCGAGAGGGCGCCGAGGCCGGTGAGCATGATGCCGGCGTGCGAGATGGTCGAGAAGGCGAGCAGCCGCTTGAGGTGCCGCTGCAGCAGCGCCATCCAGCCGCCGAGGAGGGCGGTGAAGCTGCCCAGGCCGATGAGGAGCCCCGGCAGGGCGTGCTGGACCTGATCGGAGCCGCCGAACACGACGGCGCTCACCTTCGCGAGACCGAACAGTCCGAGCGAGACCATCGATCCGGAGAAGATCACCGAGACCGGGCTCGGTGCGACGGCGTGCGCGTCGGCGAGCCAGAACTGGAACGGCACGATCGCGCCCTTGATCATCAGGGCGGCCGCGACGAGGCAGAACGCCCCGGCCACCACCGGATCCCGGCCGCCCCGCGCCACCGCGGCCGCGATGCCCTCGAAGTCGAGCGTGCCGGTCTGGGCGTAGATCAGGCCGATGCCGCCGAGCATCAGGAAGCCCGCGAGGCTGTTCACCACCGTGAAGTTGATGGCGCCTGCCAGCGCCGATTCGGCCAGGTGGTAGGCCGTGAGCGCGAAGGCCGCGACGCTCATCACCTCGAACCACACGAACAGGTTGAACATGTCGCGGGTGAAGCAGAACCCGACCATGGCGGCCAGGAACAGCAGCATCAGGATGTGGAAGTGGCCGTGGGTGCGGTCGAAGAAGCCCCAGGCGAACACGAAGGTCAGAGCGTAGAGCAGCCCGATGAAGGCCGCGACCCAGCCGCTGGCCTCGTCCACCGAGAAGCCGATGCCGAGATGGACGCCGTCGCGCGGCTCCCAGCCGCCGAACCAGTAGACCAGCGGCCCGTCGGCGGCGCGGGTGGCGATGACGCCGCAGAGCACCGCCACGGTGAGCGCCGCCAGCGTCGCCAGGATGTCGGGCAGGCGGCCGGGCAGGACGTGCGCGGTCGCCAGCATCGCGGCGCAGACCACGAGCGGGATCGCGACGGGCAGGGGCAGGAGGGCGGCCGGGAAGGCGGTCACGGGGCGTTCCGCTCCGCGTCGCGCACGCGGCTGGACCCTGCGTCGCGCCCGGACTTGCCGCCCGCGCGCATCGGCCGGAGCTTCTCCGGGTCCAGGCTGCCGCCGCGCTTGTAGGCCTGGATGGTCAGGACGAGGAGGAGGGCAGTGAGCGTCGCGCCGACCACGATGTCGGTGAGCACCAGCGCCTGCATCACCGGGTCCACGGCGGGCGTCCCCGGCGGGTGGTCGTAGAAGATCGGCGCGATGCTGCCCCAGCGATAGCCGAGGCCGAGCAGGAGCACGTAGGTCGCCGATTGGCACACGCCGAGGCAGCCGACGAGGTGGATGAAGTTGCGGCTCGTGGCGATGCCGTAGAGGCCGATCCCGAACAGCCACGCGGCGACCGCGTAGGGCAGGACACTGGTGGCCGCGCTCACGCGGATTCCTCCCCCGGCTCCTCGGGCGCGTCGGCCTCGCGGGTCTCCTCCATAAATTCCAGGAAGAGCTGCGTGAAACCGCCCGTCACCGCCAGGGCGACGCCGAGATTCTCGACCAGCATCAGGCCGCCCGAGAACAGGTCGCGGAAGGTGCCGAGCGGCAGGATGTTCTGCATGAAGGCGGCGCCGGTGAGCATCGGCACCAGCCCGCACAGCGCGAAGAGCAGCGCGCCGCCGCCCTCCAGGGCGTCGAGCCAGTGGCTGCGGATGGCGTCGCGCCAGCCGGCATAGCCCTCGCCGAGGTAGATCAGCAGGGTCCCGGAGGCGAGGATGACGCCGCCCTGGAAGCCGCCGCCGGGCGTGACGGTCGCGTGCAGCACGACGTAGAGGCCGAACAGCGCGGTGAGCGGGCCGGCGACGCGGCAGGCCAGCACCACCGCCTCGGAGCGCGGGATCACGGCCCGGCCGGGCCGGCGCATGGCGCGCTCGGAGTTGCCCTCGCCGCGCCGCCCGCGCAGCAGCACCACCGTCCCGGTGATGGCGGCGAGCAGCATGAATTCCTCGCCGAGGGTGTCGAGACCGCGCAGGTCGAAGTTGATGGCACTCACCATGTTGGCGACGTGCCGGGCCTCCGGGACGATCGCGTTGATGCGCGCACCGTACTGGGCGATCGTCGATCCGAAGGGCGGCAGGCCGGCGATCACCGCGGCCGCGCCCGGGAGGAGGACGAGGCCCGCGACGGCCAGGAGCGCGACGCGGGCGCGCGGGCTCACGATTCCTCCTCGGGCGGCTGCGTCCGCACGGCCATCAGGGCCACGAGGAAGAGGAGCGGCACCGCCGCCGAGCCGACCGCCAGCTCCGAGAGCGCGACGTCGGGGGCCTGGAGGGCGTCGAACAGGATCGCCAGGACGAGCCCGTTGACCGCGATGGCGAAGACCTGCCGCGCTGGGTCGCGCACGAGGACCACGGCGGTGCCGGAGATCGCGGTGAGCAGGAAGAGCAGCGGCAGGATGATCGTCATGCCGAGCGGCCCTCGCGCATCAGCACGGCCCGGCCCGAGACGTGCGACAGCACCGCCGCCCAGGCGAGGAACACCACCATCATCACCAGGATCTTGAGCGAGCGCCCGGAGACGCCGTCCGCGAGGAAGGCCGCCACCGTCACGAGGATCGCGGCCGCCACGTTCAGGAACGCGACGGCGTGCATCCGGTCGAGCGCCCGGGGCAGGCGCCAGAGGGCGAGGGCCGCGAGCCACGCGGCCGCCACGGCGATGGCCAGGACCGAGCCGATCGCGACGCTCATATCCAGCGCTCCAGGAAAACCGCGAGCAGCATCGTGCCGGGCAGGTTGAGCAGGACCAGGGTGAGGGCGAGATCGGTGATCGACGCCTGGTCGGTGGCGAAGGCCATGAGCGTCAGGATCAGGACCGTGACGCTGCCGGCGAGCTGGTAGGCGGCGAAACGCTGGCCGGGTCTGCCCCGCCACGCGAGTACCGCGGCCGCGGCGAGCGGTGGCAGTAGCGCCAGGATGGCGACCGTCCAGACGCTCATCGCGCCTCCTCCAGGCCGTGCGTCACCACCGTTCCGTGCGCGCGGTCGAGGGTGAGCACGTAGCTGTCGGGGGCGAGCGACGCGGCCAGCAACCCGACCGCCCGCGCGGCCGGCGCCGCCTCGCCCTCCGGCGTGGCCCAGGCGATCTCGGCGGCGCTCCGCTCCCGGGTCGCGCCGCCGCCGGCGCGACCGAGGACCGCGCGCAGGAGGTGCAGCCCGACGCGGGCGGTCTGGCGCGGCATGGCGCGGATGGCGGGGCCGAGCGGGCGGAGCGCCTCACGGTCGAAGCGGAAGCGCAGCCCGCCGCGCCGTCCGACGCCCCACCACCAGAGCGTGCCGAGACTGGCGCAGCCGACGGCGGCCATCCCCTCGTTTAGGCTCACCGAGCCGGCGAAGACCATGTAGGTGAGGGCGAGGACGACCCAGATGGCGGCGCCGTCGCGCCGCGAACGCTTCCCGAGCCCGCCGATCGGTTTAGCCTGCGTCGATCCTGCCCGCATCGATCCTGACCGGCGCGCCCCGCGGAAGCGTGACCTTGCGCGTTGTCCGACCAAACGTGGCCGCGGGCGCCGGCGTTCCCGGAACCCGGGGACACGGTTCCGTGTAAGGCGATGAGGGGTGGGCGCGCACATGAAAGCTGAGATCCTCACTGTCCGCTTCGTCCACGAGGGCTGGAGCCGCTTCGGGATTGCGCGGGTGCGCCTCGCCGACGGCGCCGTCGTCGAGCGCGAGATCGAGGACCACGGCGACTCGGTCGGGATCCTGCCCTACGACCCGGAGCGGAAGGTCGCGACGCTCGTGCGCGAGTTGCGGGTGCCGCCGCTTTTCGCGGCCGGCGAGCAGGTCCAGCTGGAGGCCCCGGCGGGCCTGATCGACGCCGGCAGCCCGGAGGAGAACGCCCGGCGGGAGGCGCTGGAGGAGGTGGGCCTGCGTCTGCGGGCGCTCGAGTTCGTCGGCGCCACCTATTCCTGCGCCAGCCTGACCACCGAGAAGATCCACCTCTACCTCGCGCCCTACGACCGGGCGGATCGCGCGGAGGCGGGCGGCGGGGCCGAGGGCGAGCACGAGAACATCCGGGTGGTCGAGATGCCGCTGGCCGAGCTCGCCGCACGCGCCGACCGCGCCGCGATCACCGACCTGAAGACGCTGACCCTGATCCTGGCGCTCCGCGCACGCCATCCGGAGCTGTTCGCCCCGTGAGACGCCGCCGCGCGCTCGGCCACGCGCTGCTGACCGCGCTGGTGCTGGTCGGCGTCGCGTGGGTCGCCTTCCACCTGCGCTGAGTGGGGCCCGCGCGGCCCTCCTCCGGACGGGTCCGGCGCGTCGAAGAACCCGCGCCCTGTCTTGATCGCCGGCCGCGGCGGGCCCATCGTCCGGTCCACACACGGGAGGTCACCGGATGACGCGCGCCTGCATCGTGGGCTGGGCCCACACCCCCTTCGGCAAGCTGGAGGAGCCCGATGTCGAGGGGCTGATCGCCCGGGTCTCGGGAGAGGCGCTGGCCCATGCCGGCGTCGAGGAGTCGCAGGTCGACGGCATCTACGTGGGCTCGATGAACACCGGCTTCTCGAAGCAGGGCTTCGAGGGCTCGCTGGTGGCGGTGAACCGGCCGGGCCTCGCCCACGCGCCGGCGACCCACCTGGAGAACGCCTGCGCCACCGGGTCGGCGGCGCTCTACGCGGCCCTCGACTTCGTCGACAGCGGCCGCGGCCGCGTGGCCCTGGTGGTCGGCGCCGAGAAGATGACGGCCAAGACCGTCGCCGAGACCGGCGACATCCTGCTGGGTGCCTCCTACCGGAAGGAGGAGGCCGACATCGAGGGCGGGTTCGCCGGCGTGTTCGGGCGGATCGCGGCGGGCTACTTCCAGCGCTACGGCGACCGCAGCGAGGAGCTGGCCCGCATCGCCGCCAAGAACCACCGCAACGGCGTCGGCAATCCCTACGCGCAGTTGCGCAAGGACCTCGGCTTCGACTTCTGCAACCGGGTCTCGGAGAAGAACCCCTACGTGGCTGCCCCCCTGCGGCGCACGGACTGCTCGCTGATCTCGGACGGGGCGGCGGCGCTGGTGGTGGCGGATGCCGAGACCGCCGAGGGCCTGGAGCGGGCGATCGGCTTCCGCGCCCGGGCGCACGTCAACGACATCCTGCCCCTGTCCCGCCGCGACCCGGCGGAGTTCAAGGGCGCGCGGTTGGCCTGGGAGAAGGCGCGGGCCCAAGCCGGGATCGCCAACGAGGATCTCTCCTTCGTGGAGACTCACGACTGCTTCACGATCGCCGAGCTGATCGAGTACGAGGCGATGGGCCTCGCCGCGCCGGGCGAGGGGTACCGCGTGGTGCGCGAGGGGCTCGCGGAGAAGGGCGGCCGGCTGCCGATCAACCCGTCCGGCGGGTTGAAGGCCAAGGGTCACCCCGTGGGGGCGACCGGCGTGTCGATGCACGTCATGGCCTGCCTCCAGCTCATGGGCGAGGCCGGGGAGATGCAGGTGCCCGGGGCGGAGCTCGCCGGGATCTTCAACATGGGCGGCGCGGCGGTGGCCAACTACGTGTCGATCCTCGAGCGTCGGCGCTGAGGCCATCCCGATCGCGACCATTCCCTGCCCGCCGTAGGCGTCCTTGCGGGCGGCGCGAAGCGATCCAGCGGCGCCACGATCGTCGAGATCGCGCGGCTCTGGGTCGCTTCGCCGCGCTCGCGATGACGCGCTAGAGGAGGCGATCCAGCGCCTGCTGGAGATCGGCGATCAGGTCGGCCTCGTTCTCCAGCCCGATCGACAGCCGCACGGTCTCGGGCCCGACCTGCGCGGCGGCCTTCTCGTGCTCCGACAGTTGCCGGTGCGTGGTCGAGGACGGGTGGATCGCCAGCGACTTGATCTCGCCGATGTTCACCAAGTGGGAGATCAGCTCCAGCCCGGCGATGAATCGCAGCGCCGCCGGCTCGCCGCCCTTCAGCGCGAAGGTGAAGATCGAGCCCGGCCCGTCCGGGGTGTAGCGGCGGGCGAGGTCCTCGCCGGTCTGGCCCGGCAACATCGGGTAGCTCACCCAGGCCACGGCCGGGTGATCCTTCAGGAAGGCCGCCACCGCCCGCGCGTTGGCGCAGTGCCGCTCCATGCGCAGCGACAGGGTCTCGATCCCCATCAGCGTCAGGAACGCGTTCATCGGCGACAGGCCGGGCCCGAGGTCCCGCAGGCCGAAGAACCGGCACGCCGCCGCGAAGGGGGTTTCCGGGAAGGCCTCGGTGAGCACCAGCCCGTCGTAGTCCGGCCAGGGCTCGGTGATCAGGTTGTAGCCGCCGGCCTTCGCCCAGTCGAAGCGGCCGGCGTCGCAGATCACGCCGCCGATGGTCTGGCCGGAGCCGCTCAGGAACTTCGAGGTGGAGTGCCAGACGATGTCGGCGCCGTGCTCGATCGGCCGGATCAGGGCCGGCGAGGCGAGGGTATTGTCGACGACGAGCGGCAGGTTGTGGCGGCGGGCCACCGCGGCGATGCCGTCGAGGTCCACCACCGACGCGCAGGGGTTCACGATCGATTCGCAGAAGATGGCCCGGCAGTCCGGCGTGATCGCCGCCTCGAAATCCTCCGGGGCCATGCCGCGCGCGAAGCGCGGCTTCAGGTCGTAGCGCCCGTCGAGCCGGCGCATCAGGCCGAGCGACCCGCCGAACAGGCGCGGCGACGCGACGTAGGCGTCGCCGCTCTTCAACAGCGTCATGAGAATGAGCTGCATGGCCGATTGTCCGGAGGACACCGCCACGCCCGCCTTCGCGCCCTCGAGGTCGGCGATCCGGCGCTCCAGCGCGGCAACCGTCGGGTTGGATCCGCGCGAGTAGGAGAAGCCGGTCCGGCGGCCTGCGAAGATATCAGCGGCCTGCTCGGTCGAGTCGAAGACGAAGCCGTTGGTGAAGTAGATCGGCTGGACCCGGGCGCCCGTGGCGGGATCCGGCGCCGCGCCGGCGTGGATGGCCCGGGTCGCGAAGCGGTGCGGTCGATTCTTGTCCGTCATGGCTCTCGGTCGGGTGTTCAGGGCCCGGACCGGGTGTCAGCCCGAGCGGATCCGTGCGTCAAGCCGCGCGGCGGATGAAGGCCTGCAGGGTCCGGACCAGGGTGGTCGGCTCGTAGGGCTTCGGGATGAACCGGGCGCCCTCCGGCATGTCGTTCGGACCGGGCGTGCCCATGCCCGACACCACCAGCACGGGTATCGAGGGCCAGCGATGCGCGACGAGGCGGGCCAGGGCGAAGCCGTCCATCGATCCCTGCGGCATGTCGACGTCGGTCATCAGGACGCCGACGTCGTCGCGGTTCTCCAGGACCTTCAGCGCCTTGTCGGCATGCGTCGCCTCGACGACGGTGAAGCCGGCATCCGCGAGGGTGTCCGAGGCCTCCATCAGAAGGAGGCCGTCATCTTCCACCAGGAGAACGACGGGATGGTCGGACGGGCTATCTGACATCAGACCTGCGAAGGTGCGTCTCAATTCCGAAACCCGCGCCCTATTCCTCCGGGGCTCCCCCCGTCAAGGCGCGGGGCCGGATCCGTCAGGCCGCCTCCTCGCGCTTGCCGAGGCGCTTGTCGAGGTAGGTGTCGACCGTCTGGGTCAGTTCCTCGACCTTGCCGTCGAAGAAATGGTTGGCGCCCTCGACCATCTGGTGCTCGATGATGACGCCCTTCTGGGTCTTCACCTTCTCGATCACCGGCATGACCTCGCGGGCGGGCGCCACGCGGTCCTCGGAGCCGTGCACGAACAGGCCGGAGGAGGGGCAGGGAGCCAGGAAGGTGAAGTCGTAGCGGTTCGCCATGGCGGCGATGGAGATGAACCCCTCGATCTCGGGGCGGCGCATCAGGAGCTGCATGCCGATCCACGAGCCGAAGGACACGCCCGCGATCCAGCAGGACTTCGCCTCCGGGTTTACCGACTGTACCCAGTCGAGGGCGGCCGCGGCGTCCGACAGCTCGCCCGAACCGTGGTCGAACGACCCCTGGCTGCGTCCGACCCCGCGGAAGTTGAAGCGCAGGGCCGCGAAACCGCGATTGGCGAACGTGTAGAACAGGTTATACACGATCTGATTGTTCATCGTGCCCCCGAACTGGGGGTGCGGGTGCAGGATGATGGCGATCGGCGCGCCGCGCTTCTTGGGGGCTTGGTAACGGCCTTCCAGGCGGCCGGCCGGGCCGGTGAAGATCACTTCGGGCATCGCTCGTCTCTCGCTCCGGAGATCGCCCGCCGGGCTATCGGCCCGGCGGCGCAGCAGCCTTGACTCGTCGCGCGCGCACCATAAAAGCAGTCTTAGAATAGTTCTAGGCAATTAGAACTATTCTAAACAACCCGTCCGAAGCACCGCGTTGGCTGCCACGCCGACCGTGCCGGGTCGGCGGGATCTCATTGTCTCGGCGCGCCTTAGCACGGCGAGCCGGCGCGCGGGCAAGGAATTGTGACGCGCCGCAGCAGAGGGCTTAACGGAACGCGGATGAGCCGGGTACGCGCCTATCTCGACTACAACGCCACCGCGCCGGTCCGCCCGGACGTCGCGGAGGCGGTCGCGCGCGCGCTCACGCTCCCCGGGAACCCGTCCTCGATCCACGCGGAGGGACGGGCGGCCCGGGCCGCCCTCGAAGCGGCCCGCACCCAGGTGGCGGCGCTCGTGAACGCCCGGCCCGAGCAGGTCGTCTTCACCAGCGGCGGGACCGAGGCGGCGAACGCGGTCCTGTCCGGCGCCCTCCGTCGCGGTGGCGCGGCGGCCCCGTCGCGACTGCTCCACTCCGCCACGGAACATCCCTGTGTCGCGGCCGGTCATCGGTTCCCGGACGCGGCCGTCGAGGAAGTCCCGGTCACCGCGGACGGCGTGGTCGATCTCGCCGCCCTGGAGGCGCGCCTGGGTGCTCTCGCCGACGAGACCCTGCTCCTCTCGGTCCACGCCGCCAACAACGAAACCGGCGCGGTGCAGCCGCTGGCCGCGATCGTCGGCCTGGCGCGAGCGCACGGCCGGACCCTGGTCCACAGCGACGCGGTGCAGGCCGTCGGCAAGATTCCCCTCGACATGGCGGCGCTCGGCCTCGACGCGCTGACCCTCTCGGGCCACAAATTCGCGGCGCCGAAGGGCGTCGGCGCGCTGGTCCTGGCCGAGGGCGTCAGCCTGGAGAGCGCCTTCCTGCGCGGGGGCGGCCAGGAGCGGCGGCTGCGCTGCGGCACCGAGTGCCTGCCGGCCATCGTCGGCATGGGCGAGGCTGCCCGGATCGCCCGCGCGGCGCTCGACGCGGAGGCGGCACGCCTCTCCGCGCTCCGGGACCGGGTCGAGGCCGGCGTGCGCACCATGGCACCCGACGCGGTGGTGTTCGCCGCCGGGGCGCCGCGCCTGCCCAACACCCTGAGTTTCACGGTCCCGGGGCTCGACGCGCCCTCGGCCCTGATCGCCCTCGACCTCGCCGGCGTGGCGGTGTCGTCGGGCTCGGCCTGCTCGTCGGGCAAGGTCGCGCGCTCGGCGACGCTCGCCGCGATGGGTGTCGGTTCCGACCTCGCCGGGGGGGCGCTGCGCGTCAGCCTCGGCTGGAACACGGTGGACGAGGAGGTGGCATGCTTCCTCGACGCCTTCGAACGGGTCGTGGAGACCCTATATAGACGGCGAGGCCAGGCGGCCTGAGCGCCGCCCCCCCGCTTTCCGACAGACGCTTCCCGGTCCTTGACGCCGGAGATGCCTAGGAGACGCTGATGCCTGCTGTGCAGGAAACCATCGACCGGGTCCGCTCGATCGACCTCGACCAGTACAAGTACGGGTTCGAGACCACGATCGAGATGGAGAAGTCCGAGAAGGGCATCTCCGAGGACGTCGTCCGGTTCATCTCGGCCAAGAAGAACGAGCCCGCGTGGCTGCTGGAGTGGCGCCTCGACGCCTACCGGCGCTGGCTGACCATGAAGGAGCCGGAGTGGGCCCGCGTCTCCTACGACAAGGTCGACTACAACGACATCTACTACTACGCCGCCCCGAAGCGGCAGGGGCCGGAATCGCTCGACGAGATCGATCCCGAGATCCTGAAGACCTACGAGAAGCTCGGCATCCCGCTGCGCGAGGTCGAGGTGTTGGAGGGCATCGCGCCGGAGCGCCGGGTCGCGGTCGACGCCGTGTTCGACTCGGTCTCGGTGGCGACCACCTTCAAGAAGGAGCTCGAGAAGGCCGGCGTCATCTTCATGCCGATCTCCGAGGCGGTGCGCGAGCATCCCGAGCTCGTGCAGAAGTACCTCGGCTCGGTCGTGCCGGTGACCGACAACTTCTTCGCGACGCTGAACTCGGCCGTCTTCTCCGACGGGTCGTTCGTCTACATCCCGCCGGGCGTCCGCTGCCCGATGGAGCTGTCGACCTACTTCCGCATCAACGAGCGCGACACCGGCCAGTTCGAGCGCACGCTGATCATCGCCGACAAGGGCTCCTACGTCTCGTATCTCGAGGGCTGCACCGCCCCGAAGCGCGACGACAACCAGCTCCACGCCGCGGTGGTCGAGCTGGTCGCCCTGGACGATGCTGAGATCAAGTACTCGACCGTCCAGAATTGGTACCCGGGCGACAACGAGGGCAAGGGCGGCATCTACAACTTCGTCACGAAGCGCGGCGACTGCCGCGGAGCCCGCTCGAAGATCTCGTGGACGCAGGTCGAGACCGGCTCGGCGATCACGTGGAAGTACCCGTCCTGCATCCTGCGCGGCGACGATTCCCGCGGCGAGTTCTACTCGATCGCGGTGTCGAACGGCATGCAGCAGGTCGATTCCGGCACCAAGATGATCCATCTCGGCAAGAACACGACGAGCCGGATCATCTCGAAGGGCATCTCGGCCGGCCGGTCGCAGAACACCTACCGGGGCCTCGTCTCGGCGCACCGGAAGGCCAAGGGCGCGCGCAACTTCACGAACTGCGACTCCCTGCTGATCGGCGACCAGTGCGGCGCGCACACCGTGCCCTACATCGAGTCGAAGAACGCCTCGGCCGTCTTCGAGCACGAGGCGACGACCTCGAAGATCTCCGAGGAGCAGAAGTTCTACTGCCAGCAGCGCGGCCTCTCCGAGGAGGAGGCGACTGCGCTCATCGTCAACGGCTTCGTCCGGGACGTGCTGCAGCAGCTGCCCATGGAGTTCGCCGTCGAGGCCCAGAAGCTGATCTCGATCAGCCTGGAAGGCTCGGTGGGCTGACCGGCTGGGCGGATACGACGACGACGTGCTGCGCGCGGCCCATCGGCACAGCGCGCGGCACGCCGACGAGGTCAGGAGCAGCGTCCTGTGCGGATGCTTCTTCTGCCTCGAGGTTTTCGCGCCGGACGAGATCGCGGGCTGGATCGCCGATGAGGGCACCGCCCTCTGTCCCCGGTGCGGCATCGACGCGGTGATCGGCGACCTCTCCGGCTACCCGGCCGGGAGCGCCGCCTTCCTGCGGGCGATGCGGGACGAATGGTTTTGAAGGACTTGGACTGACATGCTGGAAATCAAGAACCTCGTCGTGCAGATCGAGGACAACCGCATCCTGAACGGCCTCAACCTGACCGTGAACGACGGCGAGGTCGCGGCGATCATGGGCCCGAACGGCTCGGGCAAGTCGACCCTCTCCTACGTCATCGCCGGCAAGGAGGACTACGAGGTCCTCGACGGCGAGATCCTGCTCGACGGGCAGAACGTGCTGGAGATGGCCGCCGACGAGCGCGCCGCGGCCGGCATCTTCCTGGCCTTCCAGTACCCGCTGGAGATCCCCGGCGTCGGCACCATGACCTTCCTCAAGGCCTGCCTGAACGCGCAGCGCAAGGCGCGCGGCGAGGCCGAGCTCTCGACCCCGGACTTCATCCGCGCGGTGAACGGCGCGGCTGACAAGCTCGAGATCAACAAGGAGATGCTCAAGCGCGCCCTCAACGTCGGCTTCTCCGGCGGCGAGAAGAAGCGCATGGAGATCCTCCAGATGGCGCTGCTGCAGCCGAAGTTCTGCGTGCTCGACGAGACCGATTCCGGCCTCGACATCGACGCCCTGCGCATCGTCTCCGAGGGCGTGAACGCGCTCCGCGACCAGGGCCGCTCGTTCCTTGTGATCACCCACTACCAGCGGCTGCTCAACCACATCGTGCCCGACACCGTGCACGTCATGTCGAAGGGCCAGATCGTGAAGACCGGCGGCAAAGAGCTCGCCCTCGAGCTCGAGGCCTCGGGCTACGCCGAGTACCGCGCCGGGGAGGCGGCCTGAGCCATGGCCGACGTCACCAACCTCCGCTCCCCCGCCGAGGCCGGCCTGTCGAAGCTGTTCGAGTCGGCCCGCCAGAGCTTCGCCAGCGAGAAGGCGATCGCCCGCGAGGAGGCCTTCCGCTTCTTCGAGGCGACCGGCCTGCCGAGCCGGCGGGTCGAGGCCTTCAAGTACACCGACCTGCGCGCCGCCATCACCGAGGCCGCGCCCCCGGCCGAGGCGCCGAACCTCGACGCCGCCCGGGCGGCCGTCGCCGGGGCGAAGGGCTTCTCCGGCATCGAGGCCGCGCGCCTCACCTTCGTGAACGGCCATCTCGTCCGCGAGCTGTCGGATCTCGACCGGATCCCCGAGGGGGTCACGGTCGTCCCGATGTCCGAGGCGCTGACGAAGGCGCATGTCGACCTGAAGCAGCTCGCGCCGGTGGCGCAGGCCCGGGAGAACCCGGTCTACCAGCTCAACACCGCCTTCCTGGCGGACGGCGCGCTGATCACGGTGGCGCCCGGCGCGAAGCCGGCGCGGCCGCTGCACCTGCGCTTCGTCGGCGCCGGGAACACGCCGTTCTCGACGGCGACCCGCGTGCTCGTCCAGATCGGCGAGGGCGCGGAATTCGGCCTGCTGGAGAGCCACGAGGGGCCGGACAGGCTCACCTGCCAGCCGAACGACGCCCTCGACGTGGTGGTCGGCCCCAAGGCCGCCTTCCGGCACACGCGCCTGAACAAGCAGGGCGACGCCGCCATCGCGCTCTCGACCCTGTCGCTGAAGGTCGAGGCCGAGGGTCAGGTCGAGACCGTGAACCTCGTGACGGGGGCCGTGCTGTCGCGCCACCAGATCTTCGTCCACGTCGCGGGCGACGACACCAACGTCGTGGTCAACGGCGCCGCGATGCTGCGCAAGGGTCAGCTCGCCGACTCGACGCTGCTCGCCGATCACGCCGCTGTCGGCGGCGTCGGCCGCGAGCAGTTCAAGTGGATTATCGACGGTGACGCCACCGGCGTGTTCCAGGGCAAGATCATCGTCCGTCAGGCCGCCCAGCAGACCGACGGCAAGATGAAGTCCGACTGCCTCCTCCTCACCGACGAGGGGCAGATGATGAACAAGCCGGAGCTGGAGATCTTCGCCGACGACGTCGCCTGCGGCCACGGGGCCACCTGCGGTGCGCCGGACGAGGACCTGCTGTTCTACCTGATGGCCCGCGGCCTGCCGCGCGCGACCGCCGAGAGCCTGCTCGTCCAGGCCTTCGTCGGCGAGGCCGTGGAGGCGGTCACGCACGAGGGCGCCCGCGCGGCGCTCATCGGCGAGATCGAGGCCTGGCTCCAGGCGCGCGGCTGATCGGACCCGGCCGGTCCCGCTCCGCGGGCCGGCCCTTCTCGATACCTGATTCCAGCCTGAGGCGACCGCGGCAGCGCGCCTCGGGGCGGGGTCCAGGAATCGCAACGCCAGCCGGAGGCCTTCGAGGCCTCCGCTTCGCTCCGGCACCTCAGGATGAGGGCTGTTCCCGGGATCGGCGAAGTCTTCGGAAGGTCGCGACCATGAACGCACCCGTCCTCACCCCCACCTACGACGTCGAGGCAATCCGGAAGGATTTCCCGATCCTGTCGCAGCAGGTCTACGGCAAGCCGCTCGTCTACCTCGACAACGCCGCCTCCGCGCAGAAGCCCCGGCAGGTGATCGACGCGATGGTCTCCTGCATGGAGACCGGCTACGCCAACGTGCACCGCGGCCTGCACTACATGGCGAACGCCGCCACCGAGGGCTTCGAGGGCGCGCGCGAGACCACGCGCCAGTTCCTCAACGCCGCCTCGACGGACGAGATCATCTTCACCCGCAACGCCACCGAGGCCTACAACCTCGTGGCCTCGTCGATGGGCTGGGCCGGCCTGATCGGGGAGGGAGACGAGATCATCCTCTCGATCATGGAGCACCACTCCAACATCGTGCCCTGGCACTTCCTGCGCGAGCGCCGGGGCGCCGTGATCAAGTGGGCGCCGGTGGACGACCAGGGCAATTTCCTGGTCGAGGAGTACGAGAAGCTGTTCTCGCCGCGGACCAAGATGGTGGCGATCACACACATGTCGAACGTGCTCGGCACGGTGACGCCCGCCGCCGAGATCGTGCGCATCGCCCACGCCCACGGCGTGGCGGTCCTGCTCGACGGTGCGCAGAGCGCGGTGCACCAGCCCGTCGACGTGCGGGCGCTCGACTGCGACTTCTTCGTCTTCACCGGCCACAAGGTCTACGGCCCGACCGGCATCGGCGTGCTCTACGGCAAGAAGGAATGGCTGGAGCGCCTGCCGCCCTATCAGGGCGGCGGCGAGATGATCCGGACGGTCAGCGAGGACGCGATCACCTACAACGATCCGCCCCACCGGTTCGAGGCCGGCACCCCCGCCATCATCGAGGCGGTCGGTCTCGGCGCCGCGCTCGAGTACATGATGACGCTCGGGCGCGACGCGATCGCCGCCCACGAGGCGAAGCTCACGGCCTACGCGCAGGAGCGGCTTGGCGCGATGAATTCCCTGCGCCTCATCGGCACCGCACCGGGCAAGGGCGGCGTGATCGCCTTCGAGATGAAGGGCGCGCACGCCCACGACATCGCCACGGTGATCGACCGGCAGGGCGTAGCGGTGCGGGCCGGGACCCACTGCGCGATGCCGCTGCTCAACCGCTTCGGCGTCACCTCGACATGCCGCGCCTCGTTCGGGCTTTACAACACGACCGCCGAGATCGATGCCCTTGCCGAGGCGCTCGGCAGAGCAGAAATGCTGTTCACCTGATACTGGGATGAGGCTGGTCCCGCCCGCGCGGGCCCGGGGAGAGTGAAGCGATGAGCACCGACGCCACCATCACGGGCGGCAAGAACGCCCCCGACGTCGCCGGCGACTCGACGATCCCGCAGGCGGAACTGGACCGCCTGACCGACGACATCGTCGCGGCGCTGAAGACGGTCTACGATCCCGAGATTCCGGCCGACATCTACGAGCTCGGCCTGATCTACAAGGTCGACATCGGCGACGATCGCGTCGTCGCGATCGACATGACCCTCACGGCGCCCGGCTGCCCGGTCGCGGGCGAGATGCCCGGCTGGGTGGAGAACGCGGTGTCCGCCGTGCCCGGGGTCCAGTCCTGCGCGGTGACCATGGTCTTCGACCCGCCGTGGGACCAGAGCCGCATGTCGGACGAGGCCCGCGTCGCCCTGGACATGTGGTAGCGGCCCGGCAAAGCCTCACGGCTTCCTGAAGGCGCTCCCGGGCGCGACGCGCGGACCCTGCGCGGCGCCCGATCGTCGTTGCACGGGAAAGGCTTGCACCGCGCCTCCGACGCGGGTGGCGAGCGTCGACGCCGGCGCGATCTGCGGACATCTACGCAGCCGTTAAGGCCCCGCTAACCATGACCCCGCAGATCGGTGGCGGCCGCCGCGAGGGCGGCCTCTCCTCGATACAGTTGGTGGAAGCGGATGGCTGCGGGCTACGTGGTCGCGGCGTTCTTGGAGGCGGCCGGGCTGGCCGGCCTCGTGATCGCCGTGCTCAAGATGCGGACGGAGCGACGGGCGCGGGCCGCGGACTTGCGGAGCTTCCTTCGCTCCGGACAGATCCCGACCGTCGAGATCGGGGGGACGCGCCGTCCTGCGGACGCTGCCGCGCGGCTGATCGCCGTCCCGTACACGACCGGCCGGGGCGGCGCTCCGGAGGCTCGGCCGTCGGCCGCCCGCGCGGCGCTCCGACGCGCCTTCACGTCCGGCGGCGCGGCGCCGCGGGCCGGGCTGACCGGCGCGATCAGCGCAGGATGACGTCGAGGCCGCTGCCGAGCAGGACCACGGCGCTGAGCGTCAGCATGAACTTCAGGTCTTCGAGACGGGCGCTCATGATCGATCCTCGATGTTCGGCCGATTGGCCGCCGTTCCGATGACCGATGATCACCAGATTAACGAATTTTTCGCGAGTCCTTTCAGGATCCGTTAGGGATTTACCGACGGTTTCCGTTCGCTAACGTTACCGTTGTGTTAACGCCTCTTCCGGAGCCGTCGGCTCATTCTGGTCCGGCGAGGCGGCGCGATCTGCGCCGGCCGGAACTCACGAAGGTTCGAGCCATGTCTCCACGTCCGCGCACAACCTTCGGGCGGGCCATCGACTGGATGTTTCGCGACAGGACCACCGGCGCGATCACCGTCGCGCAGTGGCCGAACCTGCCGCTCTGGCTCTTCGCGGGCCTGAGCCTCGCGGCCTGGCTGGCCCAGGACAGGGGAGAGCTGGCCCCCTGGCTGACGGCCTCCTCTCTGTCCTTCGGGGCCGACATCGCGCTGACATGGTGGGCGCTCGACGAGCTCCTGCGCGGTGTGAATCCCTGGCGCCGGATCCTCGGTGCGGCGACCCTGATCGGCCTGGCCGCGCTGATCACGCTTCGGCGAGCGGCCTAGCGCCGGAACCTTACTACCGGCAATTGTATTTCTGGTTGTATATAAGGAACGGAGGCCGAACCGACTTCGCCGATTGCAGATGAGCGGCACAAGATCTCGGTTCGAGGTGACTGTCCGCGTGATCTGCACAGTGCGGCCCTGCCAAGCTGAGACCATAACGGTAGGTTGCACCCGCCGAGAAAGTGTGGATGGTCGTGCCGCGCGCCGCGTGACCGGCGTCTGTTGGGCATCCCGTGCATCCGAGCTCGGCCGAAGGACTGGTTTCGAAGAGATCATGACGGACGCGGGCGGATTCGATCTCGACGGCACGGCGAAATCCGCTCGCGAGCGGGAAGTGCTGCTTCGCCAGATCGCCCACGCGCTGAACGTCCCGGTCTCGATCTTCCGCGGGCCGCCGGGATCCCCGGCGGCCGGCGGCCCGGGCGCCGCGGGATGCGCCGCCCTGCTGGCCGCCTTCTCGCGCATCGCGGATCCGGATCTCCGCAAGGAGTGCCTCGCGCTGGCGGAGCGCCTCGGCCGCAGGTGAGCGACGGGCGCCCTCGCGGTGCGGTGGCGCACACGCGCTCGGTCAGCGCCGGTCATCCAGCGTGCTATAGGGGCGCCCGCCGCCGGAGGCGTCTCGCTCGGCCGGCCCCTCGCGTGTCCGGTGCCTGAGCATGGCTG